>JAKIWS010000019.1 GCA_022749895.1 Thermoplasmata archaeon | reverse complement strand
CTCGCCGGCACCCGGTTCGACGGCCCGCCGGAAACGGTCGCGGCCGCCTTCGTGCACCGCGCCGAAGAGGTCGCTTCCGCGCTCGGGGGCGCCGCCGCCCCGCTCGCGAGCGAAGAGGTAGCTGCGGAAGCGGCCGACGAGGGGATCGGCCTCCCGCCCGGCTGGGCCGCGTCGCTGAACCGCCTTGGGACCAGCCTCGGCGGACCGCGCGAGAGCCGGGGCGTGGCGGTCTTCGGAGCGTCGACGCTCGACCTACCCGACGGGATCGACCCGACGGAGGGTGAGACGCGTTTCCTCGCCGCGGCGGCCGCTTCGCTGCGCCACCGTCACGTCGCCATCGGCGCCTTCCGCACGGCCGGCGGCGCTCCGTCGGCCACGCGACCTCCCGGGGCCTTCGTGCGGGCGACCGACGCCGTGCCTGCGTCGCGCGGGGGCGTCGCGGGCGGATTTCCCATGCGCACCGGGATCACGGAGGTCGGGCACGTCCTGGTGGGACTAGTTCCCCGTCGCCCGGCCGTGTGAGTCCTCGAATATGGTCACCGGGCGGGACTTGGGTCCGTGGTCGCGAAGTGGCGCTTGACGGCCATGTATTCCTCGTAGGAGATCTGGCGGCGGGCGCGGACCGCCCCCGCCTGTTTGAGCGACTCGATCTGGTACAGCGCGAGCAGCTCGGGAACGGACCGCGGGGTCGACGGGGCCCGGTCCCGTTCGAGCGGCGCCTCCGCGAGCGACCGGCCGACGGGCCGCGGCGGGGGAGGCGCGCTCGCCGCCGTCGGGATGGAGAGGTACTGTCGCAGTCGTTCGTGTTCCGTTGGGGTGAGCTCGCCGTCGTCGCGGAGGAGCTCGATCAATTCCGCCTGGCGAGGGTGGTACGCCTCGACGAGCTCCTCGAGCGAGCGGTCGGCGCGCGGTGCTCCCCGTCCGGAGCCCGGGGCCATTCGTTCGATCGCAGTTTCGAGGGAGCGCCCGAGCGCGGCGGCCCACTCCGCGAGCGTAGCCTCCTCCGACGGGCCTGTGATCGCTTCGCGGGGAATCCGCGCGACGAGGCGCACGCGACGCGGCGCGCCCCCCGATGGGGCGCCCGCTTCGCCCTCCACGCTGAGCTCGATCTCGCCGGGCGGAAGCGTCACGGCTTCGCCGGAGGCGGACCGCGGGAAAACGTACACGCGGCCGGAGAAGGGTGCGAAGGGGCGCCACTTCCGGAATTCGGTTATCAGGTTTCGAAAAAGAAGGTGATATCTGGTTGAAAGCTTATATGCCGCGGGACGGTGGCGGGCCCGCAAGGTCACCATGGCCACCCGCCGCCCGTCGTCCCGCGAACTCGCCGCGCATCCGGCGGACGAAGTCTGCGCGACCGAAGGCCGAGGATTGTGCCCGGTCTTGGCGGCGGTCGGCGTGATCGGGACCGAGTGGCGGCTCGCGATCGTGCACCGTCTCCTCGAAGGACCCCGCCGATTCAGCGAACTTCTGCGCTCCGACGCCCGCCTCAACGCGAAGACACTGAGCGCGACGCTGAAGTTCCTCGAAGGGCAGGGCGTCGTCCAGCGGACCGTCGTCAGCACGCGGCCGTTCACGGTCGTCTACTCGCTCACGGAGATGGGGCTCGGGCTCGCTCCCGCGGCCCGCGAACTCCGACTGTGGGGGGAGCGGTGGCTCTTGCCCCGCGGACGCATCGCTCCGTCGAAGAACGACCCGGCCGCGCGGACGCCCGCGATCCAAGGGGAACTCCCCCGGGTCGTCGTCGCGGAAGCCGGCGGCCACCGCGGTGGGTAGAGGGTAACACCTCTCGGCGGCCCGTTTCAGCCCCCCCCGCTCGGCGGTTGAAATAGCCCGGAACGGGTCGATTCTTTGCAACCACCCTGGAAGGTACCGCCAACATCGCCACAAGGAGACGGCACCGCGTCTCGTGCGTGCGGCGGGACCTTCCTACCCTTCCCGAATTTTCCTCGATAATCCCCCCCAGCTGGAGGGGCTCCCACGGTTCCCGCGGTCAGCGACTTGGCCAGGAGACTAAGCGGCCCGCCCTCGCCGTCGAATCCTGGGTGAAGCGCGGATCGCCGTGGTGGCCGAAATTCCGGCCAGAACCGCGCCTGAGATCCAAAGACAAAACGTCACGACCACGATCGACCCGGTCGTGACCTGAACCGGCCCGACGCTGAGCGAACAGGATTTCTCGACACATGCCCGCTGTATGGAGCGGGGGCCGGGAGTAACGAAGCTGCCGGCGTTGCACGACGGCTGACAGGGTAACGAGGGAATGGCCACGAGGGCGATGAGCACCCCGACGGCGAGCGCGACCACGGCGAGAATCGCGGAGCGCGAACCCGGAAAGCGGTCGAAGCGAAGCACGTCCCTCGCCCGCGAACCGTCCAGCCCTGCCACACCGATGACCAGCGTGAACCCACCTAGGATCCAAACGAGCGCCACAAAAGCCGCCTGCGATTCCACGCTCAGGGGAAAGGCACGCAGTCCGGGAGACTCGATCAATAACGGGATGGCCACGAGCGGGGCGGCGAAGAGCCCGGCTCCGGCGAGCGCGAGGGCTCTCGCCCACGACCGGACCGAGCCGTCTACGGCCGGACCAGAGCCGGGCGGCGGTAACGTGTCTTCGCCCGAAAGCGTCGCGCGATCGGTGGGATGTTGGACCGCCATCTAGAGTCGGTGGGGGCACTCTCTCCCGCAGCATGAAGGACCCGCGACGGTGGAATCCCGTTGGCACGATCCGGTCCGCCCCTCCGCCCCGTTCCAGTACCGGCTTTCCCCTCCCCCTCATCGTTCATCTTCCACAGGTCGGCCCAACAGCACCTCCCCGGTCGCGTTCGGGGTTCCGTGTTTACCCGCCCGACGTCGACCCCCACCTTCGAACGGCGTGAACGATTCGTTCACCTCCGTCGTCGGTCTGTCGTCGTTCGGCCCGGACCCCCTGGGCGAACGGTTCGCGGTTTCGGAGGCTTTTGCCCCCGAAGCGGCGCTCCGTCGATCGCCCCAATGACCCTTCCGTAACGCGACCGGTCGTGGCTCGGGGACGCCGCGACCGCCGCCGTCTTCCCAGCGTACGCCCGGCCGGACCCGGTCGGACGAACGCGGGACGGCGTGATCCACCGGAGGGTCCGTTCCCGGCCCTGAACGGCCGGAGCCCCCGCGCCCGATCGTTGTCCGGGGTTCCGGGCGACGGCGCGCCATCGAGAGGCGGGGAAGCCGTCCGCGACCGAGCGACCTCCGCGAGGCGGTAGCTCGGTCGGCGGATAGGCGTCGTAACGGCTCCGGCCCGCACGACGCCGGCGCGCGGAGAACTTTGTGACCGCGCAAGTGCGACGAGCCGACCGGCTCGAAGAACCCGTTCCCGCTGACCGAACGACGACTTCGACGACCGTGGTGGGCCGGATCCGCCTGCCCCTCACGGTCACCCACCGACCGTGGGCCACGCTCCACCGCACGGCGACCGGGGAGCTCTACTGGATCGTGCGCCTCTGGATCGTCGACCGTCCCGTCGAGCGCCGGGTCGCGACGTCCACGCTCCGGGACTACGCCGTGGAGAGCCGGCTCCCGATCTTGGCGAGCACCATCGACCAGCTCATCGACCGGGCGTTCGAGGTCGATGCCGGGTGCTAGCCGGGAGATGCGACCGACGACCCGGCCCCACGTCGCCGCGCTCGATTGGGTGACGTACGAACGTCGCCTGCGGGCCGCGGCGGAATCCGTCGCGGTCGCCCCGTCGCACCGCGGCGTTTTCATCGAGCAGCGTCGCGGGGAATCGGCCGCCACCTGCTCCGTCCCCACCCCGGGCCAACGCCTCCGGAGTTGGACCCGGGCACGGACTCCGCCGCGTGGGCGGTGGCGATTCGCCGCCCTCGTCCCGGAACCTTCGCTCGATGCGACCCTAGCGCTGCCCCCGAGCCCGGAGGAGACGACCTGCTGGGAGGTCGAGCCAAGTTGGGCGAAGGCCGTGTTGCAGACGCACTGGCTGCCGGGGGAGGGGGCCCGCGTGGCCGTCCGCACCCGTATCGCGGTCGACGGATCGCCCGGCGGGGATTCCACCGTAGAGGCGATCGTGCGGGGAGCGGTCGCACGACTCCGGTGGACCTCGCGGCACCGTTTCACGGCCGTCGAGCTGCCCACCACCCGGGGCGTCCGTCGCGCGTTCGCGACGGGCGAACTCGGCCCCGCGCAGTCCGGAGCGGCGTTGCTCCTCCCTCCGACCACCGCGGCCCGAGCGGTCGCCGCGTTTCGTCCACTCCCTCCCTCCGGCCCCGGAAATGCCCCCCATACCGTCGTGCTCGGCGCCTCGGGCACGGGCAAGACGTCGTACCTCGCGGATCGGGCTGCGTTCGCGATCGCGCGGGGGCAGAGCGTCGTCGCGATCGACGTCCACGGCGACCTCGCCCCGGCGATCGTGGGTCGGCTCCCTTCGGGGAATCTCTCGAAGATGATCGCCCTGGACCCGACCGAGGACGCGGGCCGGACGCTCGGGGTCCGGGTCCTGACCGACCGGGGGCTTCCCGGCAGCGAGCGCGCCGCCGCGCAGCTCGTCGCGGCGCTCCGCCGGCTTTCGTCCGAGAACGGCGAGACGTACTGGGGGTACCGTCTCGAGCGCCTGTTCGACGCGTTCGTCCGGATCGCGCAGGCCGAAGGCGGCGACCTCGTCGACCTCTACGCGCTGTTCACCGATGAGCGACGGCGCGAAGCGGCCCGCCTCGCGACCCGGGACCCGGAGACGGCCCGGTTCCTCGACGAGCTCGCCGTCCTCCTCCGCCGCACGCCGGACCTGCTCTGGCCGGCCGCATCGCGCCTCGCCAAGGTCGCCGCATCGGGGCCGCTGCGGGCGCTGCTCGCCCCCGATGGAGCCGCCGTCGACCTCGATACGGCGCTCGCCGACGGGCGCTCGGTGATCGTCCGGGCCCCCGTCGGCGAGCTCGGACCGGAAGGGAGCAGTTTCGCGGCGACGTTGCTCGTCGGGCGCCTCTACCTCGCCCTCACCGCGCGCCCCTTCGCGCCGGAGATCGACCGACCGACCCTGCTCGTAGTCGATGAGGCGCACGCGGTCGCACCCAAGCTGCTCGTCGAGATCCTCGCGGAAGGACGGAAGTTCGGCGTCGACGCGCTCCTCGCGACGCAGTACGCGGAACGGCTTTCGCCGGAGCTCCGCGCGGCCGCGCTCGGCAGCGCGGGTCGTCACGTCGTCTTCCGCACCCCCCGGGGCGGGGCGACGGCCGGCGGCGCCTGGGTCGGGCTCGGGATCGACGCGGCGGCCGCGCTCCTCCCCCAGCTCACCTTCGGGGAGGCGGTCGTGGCGCGGCCGGACGATCCCTTGGGCCTCCGGGTGGCTCGGCTGGTCTCCCCCTGGACGGCGTCGGCCGCGACCTGGTCCCAGCTGGTGGCGGCGACCGTGACCGAGTTCGGAGGGACGGCGCGGTCGACCGAACCGCCTCAACCCCGCGACGCGAACATGGAGCGACTGTTGCTCGCGGTGTTCGGTCGGCGCGAAGAGCGCTCGGGTCCCGTCGAACTTCGGGGCGTCATCGACCGCGTCGCGCGCGGCGACCCGGCGGAGGTCGATCCCGCTTCCGTGCTCGTGACGGCGCGTCATGCGCGCGACCGGGGATGGATCGCGGGGACCGACGACGACGTCGTACTGACGGAGGCGGGCGCCCGGTTCCTCGGCGTGGGCGGGCCGACGGGCGCCATTTCCGAGACGGCCGAGCACCGCGCCCTCTTGCTGGAAGCGTTCCGCGTGTTCGCGCGGCGCGGCGAGCGGCTCGAACTCGTCCGCCAAGGGCGGTTCGACCGGCGCCTTCCGGACGCGCGGTGCTCCGCGCTCGCGGAGGGGAGCCGGCATCTCCCCCCGCCGGCGCTGGCCCGGTACCTCGCGCGCCGGGAACGGAGCTGGCTCTGGCGGTGCTTCGAGGGACGGGACGTCCACGTGGAGGCCGAAGTCTCCGGCGCGCTCCGTCCCGACCGCGTGCGACGGGGTGTGGAGAAGGCGCAGAGCGCCGGTGCGTTCGCGCTGTTCGTCGCCGCCGACCCGGCCCTGGCGCGCCGCATCCGCCGGGTCCTGCACGCCGACGCGCTGGTTCCTCGCTCCGCCCAGGTCTGGACGCTCACCGGAGCGAGAGCCGCGCGCCGTCCGGAATCCTCGGCGACGCCGGCCGAGCCTTGAAAGGGCCGGCGCCGCTACGCGAAGGGCGAGGGCGTCGTGGTACGAGCGTTCGTCGCGCTCGAGGTTCCGCTTCTCGCGAATCTCGTCGCGCCGTCGTCGGAGGGCGGCTCCGCCGTCCATCTGACGCTTCGGTTCCTGGGCGAGGTCGAGGGAAGCGTGCTCGACACGGTCCGACGCGAGCTCGAGCGGGAACTCGCGAACGTACCGGCGGTGCGGTTCACGCTCGCGGGCTTCGACGCGTTCCCGTCGCGGGAGCGACCGCGGGTCGTCTTCCGGGGCGTGGACCTTGGGCGCGACGCGCTCATCGCGCTCGCCGGACGCGTCGAGAGCGCCGTTACCCGGTGCGGGGTAGCGCCCGAAGGGCGTCCGTTCGTCCCCCATGTGACCGTCCTCCGGGTCCGGTCGCCGGCCCACGCGGCGCGCGCTCGAGCCCTCCTCGCCGCTCCCGGTACGGAGCCCGCGGTCGAGGTCGACGCCCGAGAGGTCCTTCTCGTCCGCAGCGAACTTACCCGATCCGGGCCCGTGCACACACCGCTCGCGAGGTTCCCGCTCGCCGGCACGCCGCCCGGAGATCCCTAGTCGGAGGGCGCGCCGTCCTCGACCCAGCGACGCCACAAGTAGAGCGTCGCGTAGCTCCCCCATCCGGGATAGTTCGCTTCCCCCCAAGCTCGGGCCTCATCTTCGGGCCGGTCCTTCGGGACCGCACCGTACGCCGCGAGCGCACCGCGCAAACCGAGGTCGCCGGCGAGGAACACGTCGCACCGGCCCGCGCCGCGGAGGAGCGCGTTCTCGGCGGTCCACCGTCCGACGCCCGGTTCCCGGTCGAGCCGCTCCACCGCCCACCCGACCGGCGCCGTCGCAAGGCGGCGAGCGGGAAACCCGCGCGCGGCCTCGCGTCGGGCGAGGTTCAGGATCGAGGTCGACTTGGCCCGGCTCAACCCCACCGCCCGAAGACCGTCCGCTCCGAGCCCGAGCAGCTCGGAGGGGGTGGGGACCCGGGGAACCTGGACGCCGTCGACCTCGAACACCGCCCCGACGGCGTCGAACAGGCGGCGCTGGATCGTCCGGGCCGCGATGACCGAGAGCTGTTGACCGATCACCGCGTGGACGAGCGCCTCGTACACCGTCGCGTCGCGGGGGATCCGAAGCCCGCGAAACCGTCGGTCGGTTCCCCGGAGCACCGGTTCCTTCCGGGTGCGTTCGTAGAACGCCGCGAGCGGGTGGTCGAAGGAGAACATCTCCCGGACCGCGGCGCGGGCGCGTGAGGGGCCCGCCCCCCAGGCCGTGACCGACCACCGGGACCGCCCCGGGGCGACCGCGAGGACGAACGGCCGCTCGGCGGGACCCCAGGCGCGGAACAGTCGAGGGCCGTCCGAGGGAAAGACGAGCGAGCGCGACGAGTACTCGAGCTGCGCCTGCTCCTGCGGGAACGAGCTCAATCGCGGTGGCGTCACCCACGTGCGGGCCGGCGCCCCGCGCGGGGTCGCCGGAGCATCCTTGACGGCGATCACGTTCGCCTCCTCGGCCGGTGAGGTCGCCCCGACCAAAAGGCGGGGCCCCACCGGCCACGTTTCGAGGTTCGGCGCGCGCCCGAACGATTAAGGCCCGGGACCCCCGTGCCCGACCTCCCGTGCGTCCCCACGCTGGGGGCTCGGTGGTGGTCGGTGCAGATTCGTCGAGCTTTGGCGCACTCGGGGCGCGCCGAGGCCGGATTCGTCGTGGCGGGGATGCTCCTTCTCGTCGGCCTCGCGGGGACGGCGCCGGGAGCGGCCGGCCTTCCGGCGAGCCCAACGGGGCTCGCCCTCGTGGGTTCGGTGTGCCCGGGCACGTTGGACCCGCATGCCTTCGCCGGAACGCTCGCGATCGTGGGCGGCTCCCTTCCGGCGACCTCCGTCGCCAACGTGTCGGTCAACCTCACCTACCACTACCTCTACAACGATACGACCAAAGGCGGGGGCACGACCTTCACCTGCCGGGTCGGCTCGGTTTCCGGGGCGACGGGTTCGGACGGACGATTCACCCTCAACGCCTCGCTCCCGGCTGACTTCTGCACCTCGACCACGTGCGCGACGTACACGGGCCCGTTCGGCACCCTCGCCTTCGGGACGCCGCCGTCGCCTCCGGCGGGGTACTTCCACAAGGTCGACCGGACCGGCGGCTCCGTCGCCCTGTCGTTCGTGGAGGCCCAGAGCGCGGTGACCCTTGCTCCGGCCGGGCGACTCACGGTGAGCGTCGACGCGGCGACGAACGTGCGCGCGTCGGTCGTGGCGGCCGATGGCTCGCCCTCCCCCGCGATCCTTGAGGACGGTTGGCAGCTCACCGGCGCCGGCTGGACGTTCGCGACACCCCCGACGGGGGCCAACGCGACGGTCCTCGCCACGTCGAACGCCGGCCCGGGGAGCCTGTCGCTCACCGTCAACGGGTCGTTCCGAGGGAGCCCCGTGAGCCTCCCACCCGTCACCCTCGGGCTGACCGCGGTCGCGACGTCGATCCGCGACGGGAACATGTTTCCCACCGCACTCGACGCGGGAAGTGCCGCCAGCGTCGTGATCAATGGAGGCGGCGCCGCCGGGTATGCGTACACCGCGTGGTTCTCCCCCGGCCCCGGGCCGGGTTCGGTGCCGCTGGCGTGCACGACGAACGCGACGCCGGGCGGGACCGTGGGGATCCTCTGCCAGGGCCGTGCGATCTTCCCGGTCCGTGGCACGACCGTGCCGGTGGCGACGCTGACGAACGGCTTCTCCGAGGTCTCCTCGACGTTTTCGCCGGTCGTCGTCGCCGCCGGCCTCGGATTCGCCGTCACCCCGGACCCGGCGGGGGCGTATGCGGGTTCGCTCGTGAGTTACGACGTCTCGGTCGCGGGGGGGAGCGGCACGGCGCCGTTCGGTCCGGCCTGCCTCGCGTTCGGCGACGGCGCGACGTACTGTGATCGAACCCCGGGTCCGACCTGGCACCTTATCATTCCGGCCCCGCCGGTCGGGAGCTGGAACGGAGCGGCGAGCGTCGCCGACGCGGGCGGGGCGAACGTGAGCGTGCCGGTCGTGACGACCGTCGTCGACCGGCTGTCGTTGAGCGCCCTGTTGACGCCGACGAACGTCGTGACGGCCGGCGATTCCGTCGCGGTCCGGGCGGTGCTGGCGGGAGGGCTCCTCCCCGCCGAATACTGGTGGAACCTCTCGGCGCCGGCGACGACCGTCGCCGCGGGCACGGTCAGCGCCGACGGGCTCGTCGCCATCAACGTCACGCCCCTCCTCGCAGGCGATCTCGTCCTCACTCTCACGATCCGGGACGGCCTGGGCACGACGGTCGCGAACGCCACCACGTTCTCCGTCGCGCCCGGGCCCGCGACGCGGCTCTCCGCGGACGCGGTCACCGGCAACGCGACCGCCGCCGGCGTTCCCGTGGCGATTACCCTCGCGGCGCTCAATGTCCTCGGGGACCGGGTCACGAGCTTCGCGGCCGGGGTCAACGTGACGGTCTCCGGTCCGTCCGGCGTTCTCGGCGCCGGCGTCGGCGTCACCGGCGCCGCCGGCCCGGTGTTCACGCTCGGCAGCGGCGGCCACGTCGCGCTGCCGTCCTCCGCGTGGCACCACGGGGAGCTCAACGTGACGTTCACCGCCACCATCGCCGGCCGCTGGTTGGTCGTCTTCGCGACGGCGCCGGGCACCGCGGGGAGCACGACGGGGGGCCTCGTCGTCGACGTCGCGCCCGACACGGACCACCTCGAGCTCAGCCGCCCGCTCGTCGTCACCGCCGGCGCGCGGACGAACGCTACGCTCTACACGATCGGCGACGTCTTCGGGAATTCGCTCGCTGCCGGGTACGTGGTGATCCAGAGCCTGTTCGGTGGAGAGCTCACGATCCGCCACGCACCGGTCCTCGTCGACCACGGTCGTTCCACCGTCTGGGTCAATTATTCGGCCCCGAGCGGCTCGGGCGGAACGGTCGACGTCACGAGCGCCGCGGGGGAGCCGCTGCTTCCCACGCTCCAGGTCCCCGCGGGGCTGGCCCCCACCCTCACCCCCCTCGCGATCGGGGGGCTTGCGCTCCTCGGGGCCGCCGTCGGCGCGACCGGGGCCACGGTCGTCGTGGTGCGCCGCCGCCGGCGGGGACGAGGCACGGCCCCGGCCGAGGTCGCGGAAGGCGAGCTCGAGCGGCTCGCCGCCGGGCGTGCGAGGATCCTGACCGAGCTCGAGAACGGGCGGAGCCTGACGTTGGAGGAGCTCCGCGCGGGCTTGGGTCTCCTCGACCCGACCGACGGCGAGATCGCCGAGTGGGTCGGCTCGCTCGTGACCGAGGGGAGCGTCCGTCCCCACCCGACCGAGTCGGGTCGGACGGCGTTCGCCGCGGTCCCGTACGCCGACCCGGTCGCCCCGCGCGTCGAGCTCGACCCGGCGGCGCTCGACCGGGCCCTCGAGTCCCGCGATGCGGACCCGGTCGCCGACGACTAGCGGCGCGGCCGCAATCGCTTCTCCGCGCGCAGGACCGTCCTCAGCCCCCGGACGTTCGTTCGGAGGTACACCAGGTCCGCGTGGAACATCTCGACGCCGCGCCGCAGACGGGACGCCGCGTGGGCCTGCGTCCGCGACTTCAACAACCGTTCCAGCGTTCGCGCGTGCTCCAGCAGAGGCTCGATCCTCAGCTTCGCCCAATCGGTCGTCGAGCCGAGATGGGAGAATTCCTCCCGCAGATCCTCGAGGGCCTTTCGCAGGGCGGGGATATCCGCCTTGTAGACCCGGTCGACCATGGATTCAATCGCCGTTCACGACCGTCGTGGCGCGTCGCGCGAGGGTCACGGATCGCGGCCGACGAGGTCGTAGTAGCGATAGGCGGCCTCCCCCTCGGCGAAACAGTATCGGAGGGTCGTGAACGGACGCTTGAGCTCGTGGACCTCCTCCGCGATCGTCGCCGGTGCCCGGTCCCGGTGGAGGAGTCCGTCCATCAGCTCGGCGATCCGGACCATCTCGGCTTTCCCCATCCCGACGCGGGTCACTTCCGGGGTTCCGAGGCGGATCCCATCGGGGTGTTTCGAGCTCGTGTTGCCGGGGAGGAGGTTCTTGTTCGTGATGATGTCGACCGCGGCGAGGCGGCGCGCGACGGCTTCGCCACCCCCCTCGCGCGTCACGCGGACGGCGGTCGTATGCGACCGGGTGAAACCGAGATTCGGTGCCAGGACGTCGAAACCGCGCTCGTGGAGTGCCTGGGCGAGCGCCTGGGCGTTGGCGATCGTCGCGCGGGCGTAGGCGGCCCCGAAGGCGAGGTGTTCGGCCAAGCTCACCGCGAGCGCGGCCATCGTGTGGAGGTGGTGGTTGCTCGTGACGCCGGGGAACGCCCCGGAGCGGAGCCGCTTCTCCTGCTCCGGGGCGAGCCGGTCCCCGAGGAGGATCCCGTGCTGGGGTCCGGGGAGCGTTTTGTGCGTCGAGCCCGAGATCACCCGGCAGCCTTCCCGCAGCGGGTCCTGGAACTCGCCGCCGGCGATCAGCCCGAGGACGTGGGCGCCATCGTACCATCCGACCGCACCGATCTCATCGAGCGTCGCGGCCAGCTCCCGGATCGGGAGGGGAAACAGGAACAGCGAAAGTCCGAAGAGGCAGAGCCTCGGACGGGCCTCTTTGAGGATCGTGCGGGTCTTCTCGACGTCGATCGTCATCCGATCGAGGTCCCACCCGTAGTAGACCGGCTTGACCGCGCGGAGACCGAAGGCGCCGAACGCCGCGCTCGAAATGTGCGCGCCGTCGGCGAGGCGGCAGGTGCCGACGGGGTCGCCGGGGTCGGCGAGCGCTTTCAGAATGGCGAGGTTGGCGACGGTGCCGGAGATCGGCCGCACGTCCGCGAATGAAGCCCCGAAGAGCCGGCGGGCCAGGTCCAGACAGAGGTTCTCGACCTCGTCGACCTGCTCATTCCCTTCGTAGTACCGTTCCCCGGGAACTCCTTCGGCGTACCGCGAGTGGAAGTCGCTGATCAGCAGTTCCTTGGCGTACGGGGAGAGGAGGTTCTCGCTCGCGATGAGCGGGATCGCCCGCTCGAACCGGACGCTGTGGCGTCGGACGGCCTCTCGGACCGTCCGGACCGCCTGGGCCATATCGGCAACGGGGGCGGTCACCGGGTCCTTCAGACCCCCCCACCCCCTCGTTGCCGATGGAACGTTGCGGGGGGAGGAGCACCGGCGCCCGCGTGCCCCGCCACGGACAAGACCATCTTCGCGCCCGAGTGCGGGCACCGAGATATAGGCCCCGTTCGTCGCCGACGGCGTGACCATGTCCGAAACTCCGGACGACCGGACCTGGCCCCATCACCGTCGATTCGACGTCGAGTACCACCATCTCGATGTCCTCGGTCACCTCAACCACGCCGCGTACTTTCCGTTCATGGAGACGCTCCGCTGCGAGTACTACCTACCGCTCGTCGGTTCACCGGATCCGACCCACCTCGACATCATCCTCGCCGAGGCGTCCTGCCGGTACCTCGTCCCGGCCCGGTACGGTACCGTCCTGGTCGGCGAGGTCGCACCGGTCCGTCCGATCGGCCGCACGAGTCTCACCCTCGTCTATCGCTTCCGATCCCCGGACCGGACGACGACCTACGCTCGAGGTCGGACCGTGGTGGTCGCGTACGATTACGAACGGAGAACGAAGAAGGAGATCGCCCCGGAGCTGCGTACGAAGCTCGAACGGGACGCGGTCGACCCCGAGCCGGACCATCGCCCGTAGCGCCGACCCTGTTCCAGTGGATGCGGGGGGGTGGGGGGGTTCTTCGACCCGCGGCCTCCCCGCCGGCGTCGTTCGACGCGGGGGTCGGGGACAGCTCACGAGACGCTAAGAACGTCGGTCCGTTGCGGCCGACTCAGATTCCGAGATTCTCCCCGACATGCGGTGCGAGCAGACGACATTCACCGGCCTCCTGGCCCTCGCCGTTCTTGGGATCTTGATCCTTTCCGGATCTCCGAACGCAGGTCCAGCCGGAGGTCCGTCGGTCGGCGCTCCCCTCCACCTGGTTCCCGCCGGCCAACATCCTCCCCCGGTGGTGGCGAAGCCGACGAAGGGTGCCAAGGCACCGAGTCCGACGACCGGTTTGCTCGGCTCGTCCGTGGCAGAGTTGCGACGAGCCGCGCCCCACCCCAACCCCCCCGGGCTCGTCCGGGGCCCAAGTTACAGCGGCCACTACTACCAGGGCGTCGAGTACTCCGGCACCAACCAGACCGTGTCGAAGGTCGCGGTGACGCTGCAGGTTCCCTCGGACAACCCCGAATCGACGGACTTCTACTACGTCATCCTCTCGCTGTGGGACGACGCCATGTCCTACGATCAGATCGGGATCACCAACGATTACGGGGTCTGGGGGCTGGCGTATTCGTACACGACGGCGTGCGCGGGATTCTACTACTACAACCCGGCCGTCATCAGCCTCGATCCCGGAGCCACCTACACGTTTTCCATGTCGATCGCGGCGGGCAATGTCACGTTCGTGGGCCTCAACGCGACCGCCGCGGTCGTGTGGAACGCGACGTTCTACACCGGGGGGAACAACTTCTACGAGACGGGGATGGTGTCGTGCAGCGGCTTCTCGGCCTACGCGTACACCGACTACGAGGAGATCTACACGACCAACGCGCCCGAACCACCGTACAATTTCGTGTTCACGCACAATCGGGTGGCGGGCGCCGAGGTCAACGCCTGGAGCAATTTCTCGGTGAACTCGACGCAACCGATCAACGTGGCGATCTCCCCCAACCAAGTGGCGATCGAGAACCTGCCCTACTCGGTCGCGTCCGCGGGCCCGAACAGTTTCGTCGTCGAGCGAACCGCGGCGCCGACGTTCCTGAACGCATCCATCGCCTTGGGCCGGGTCTACGGGACCGGGCGATCGGTCCAGGTTTCGGCGTACTATCTCCCTCCCAGCTGGGTGGCCTCGTTCACTCCGAACCGGGGCACCACGCCCTTTGCCAGTCGCCTTTCCCTCGAACTGGCGCCCGGTTCCCCGGTCGGGATCGATACGCTCGGCCTGGTCGCGAACGACAGCACGGGGGCCTACGCTCGCAGCTCGATCACGGTCGATCTACTTCCGCACGTTCTGGTGACGCTGCGGACGAACTCGTCGCGGACGAACGCGGACGTCGGCCAGTCGGTCGCGTTCCGGGCCACGGCGACGGGGGGATTGGGCCCGTACGCCTTCGCGTGGAGCCAGTTGCCGGGCGGCTGTGCACCTCCTTCTGGGAACGTCGTCGCGTGTGCGCTCAACCAGACCGGAACGTTCCCGGTATCGATCAACGTGACCGATGGGCTGGGGTATTCCAACGTGAGCTCGCTCGCGTTCCTGGTCGCCCCCGACCCCGTGCTCACCATCGTGTCGGTCTTCCCGGCGTCGGGGAGATTGGATGTGGGCCAGAGGCTGTTCGTCAACACCACCGTCGGGGGCGGTTCGGGCGGGATCGGCTATTCCTGGAACGGCATCGCCGAGTGTCCCGGTGGAACGGGGCCGGCGTTCGTCTGCACGGTCACGACCACGGGGACGTCGAACCTCTCGTTGCGCGTCTCCGATGCCACGGGGACCGGTGCCTCGTTCGCCCTAACGATCAACGTCTCGAGCGACCCGGTCGTGAGCGTACCCCTGCTCGGGAGATCCCACGTGGACGTCGGGCAACGGACCACGATCGCCGTCTCCGTGGGCGGCGGTTCGGGCGGGGAGCTGCTCCAATGGCAAGGGCTGCCCCCCGGGTGCGGGGGCAGCACGACCTCGATGGACTGCGCGCCCAATCTTCCCGGGAACTACAGTATCTACGCCTCCGTCGTGGACTCCAACCACGTCCTCGTCACGTCCGGCCGCGTGAAGTTGACCGTGAGTCTCCCGCCGACGGTCAGCCTCCTGCCGACGAGCTCCACTGTCCTCGTAGGCGACCCCCTCGCCATCGATGCGAGCCCGTCGGGCGGCTACGGCGCTCTGGCGTTCAGCTGGTCCGGCCTTCCCCCGGGATGTCCGGCGCCGTCCGGCGCGGCCTTGAGCTGCACGCCCAACGGGACCGGATCCTTCCCTCTCACCGTTCGGGTGAGCGACGCCAACGGGGGTTCCGCCAACGCGTCGACCGTCGTCCTCGTTCAGCCTGCACCGGCCGGGTCGCCGCGTGGGCCCCCGTCAAGCTCCCTCCTTCCGGAGGTGGCGGCGGCGGCCATCGTGCTCGCCGCAGCCGGGGCCGTCCTGGTCGTCTATCGGCGGCGACGACGGTCGGGCCACGATGGAGTGGGTCGTCCGAACGACTCCGGCGAAGAAGCGGCTCCCTCGCCGAGCGCCGGCGCCGTCAGCGACGACGCGGACGCCAACCCCTGAGTCGTACCTTCGACACTGGACAACATCCGTCGTGGGCCGCCCGACATCACCGGCGGCGGTACGCCCGCACCGCCAGGGCCAGGAGCACGGCCGCGATGGTCCCGAAGACCGCCCCCATGAGAAGCTCCCCGGGGACGAACGCGCTTGACGGGTAGGTGGTGCAGGCCCCTTTGCCACAGATTCGGATGGTGTGCTCCGGGTTGAAGAACGGTGGAATCGCGGGGATTGCCCAGAAGACGGCAGCGATGAGCACCAGGACCAAGTAGGTTTTCGGGGTCGCGTTCAGGAAGGCCCACTGGCGTCGCGGTGAGCGCGCCGTCGCGTGGGAGCCACTCGGAAGGACGTGGTCCGGGGTGGGGGCCGTGGGCTTCACGACGCCTCGGCCGGGGATCGTCGGGCCCAGTGGCGGGAAAGCAGCAACAGCACCGTCGCTCCGCCTAGGTAGATCGCGCCCAAGAGCGCCTCGCCCAAGGCGAACTGGTTCGCGGCCAGTTGCCCGCAGTTTCCGCGGCTGCAGATCCGAACGACATGGGCGGGATCGAGGATGGGGAGCGCGGCGTAGAAGGCCCAGAGGCCGATGAGCAGGAGCCCGCCGTAGAACGCCAGCTCGGCGCTCGAACGCGGCTTCGCCGATCGGCGCGGCGGCGGTCCGGACCTTGGGTCGACGTTGCGGGCGGGAGGTGGGGTGGAGGCACTCACGGGACCGAGAGCGACCGCGACGTCCGGCCTCCGTCGGGTCCAACGCGGGCCGACGGAGTGCTAGGCCGACGGAATGGCCGCCCGGGGGAACCGGTCGTGATTCCCGGTCGCTTCTCCGCCCCGTCGCCCCACCAGCGTCGACGGGTCACGGTAAGGCTGCTCCCGTCAGGACCTGACCCGGTGCCCGTGATGGATAACCGCTAGAGCGCTCCTCCGAGCGCCCGTCGCGGTACCCGCGGCCCGGTGGAACAGGGCTTCGACGAAGACGACCGAGACGACCGACTCCCCCGAACGTCGCTTCCGCCTGTCACCCCCGCTAAGGACGGTTTCGGTGTATAAGGGGACGCCCAACCCCCCGGTCTAGCCTAGCGGACGGCCACTCCGCCCCCGCTCTTTAGGGCTCGCCTTTGGTCCTCCGACGCTCTCGGGGATGGAGGGTAAAGCCCAGTGCGCCCCTCCACGGAGACGGGAGGGCGCGGATGCCGGATCCTCGACGCACGACCGACCGACGTCGCCACACCCTCTGGGCCGCGGTGATCGCCTTCGTCGGCCTGGCCGTCCTCGTCGTTTCGCTCTTTGCCACTTCTCCCCCCGCACCGCCGGCAGCGTCGGGCGTGCGGTCGGCGACGAACCCGGCGGCCCCGACGCTCCTCGACTGGACGACGTTCCACGGGGGGGAGAACCGTAGCGGGTTCGTCCCGGCGCAAGGTCCCATCGACCAGAGCCGCGCCTTCATCGTCTGCCTGGGAGGCGGCGGCGGCAACTCGACTCCGATCCGCGTCGGTCCCGTCGTCAACGCGACGCGCGTATTCGTCGCGGATGTCTTCGGGCACCTCGCGGCCTACAATTTGACCGGCGCGCTCGAATGGAGCACGACCGGTCACGTCGAACCGACGACCGCCGACCTCCTCCCGCCGTTCCTGGTCGTCGGGGCCGGGGACGGGAGCGTGACGGCGTACGACGCCGCGACCGGCGCCGTCGATTGGAGCACCTACATCGGTGGCCGGGTGGTGGAAGGCGTCGTCGACGACGGCGTCCGCGTATACGTCGGCTCGACCATCGGTACCATCGCCGCAATCGACCTCGGGACCGGTTCCGTCGCGTGGAAGCTCGCCGTGGGGAACGGCCTTGCCGGCGCGCTCGCGCTCGAGGGAGGTCAGCTGTACGCAGCGACCGCCAACGGTACCGTCCTCGCGCTCACGCCGGGGGGATCGGTCCTTTGGTCGCGGAACGTCGGCGCCTCGCTCGCGACCTCCGTCGCCGTCGCGTACGGAAAGGTCATCGTCGCCGACCGCAGCGCGAACGTGACAGCCCTGAACCCGACGAACGGATCGACCCTCTGGCGCTTCATCGGGCACACGGTCCGCGCCGGCGACGTGATCGAGTCGACGCCGGCGGTCGGCGACGGGGGCGTCTTCGTCGCGACCGACCTGGGCTCCGTCCTCGCGATCGACGTCACCAACGGCTCCCTTCGGTGGGCCCGCACGACGGGGTACACCGGCTACCCGGTCCTCGCGAGCCCCGCGCTCGGGTTCAATGCGGTCTACCTCGTCGACGCGAACGAGTTCATCGACGCGTACGCGGTCGGAAGCGGGACGCTCCTCTGGTCGTCGAGCCTGTTCAGCGAGGCGGTGTACTCGTCGCCGGCGCTCTCCCGCGGGGCCGTGTACGTCGGGAACGAGGTCGGCTGCCTCACGGCGTTCGGGCAGGCCGGGCTCGCGGGGCCGCCCGAACCGGTGAGCGGGACCGTTCGCGAGCGGAACGGCACGCCGGTCGCGGGCGAACTGCTCAGCGCCGGCGTCGCCTCCGCGATCACCGCGGCCAACGGGACGTACTTGATCGGCCTCCCGAACGGGACGTACGAGCTCACGGCGAGCGGCGCCGGGTTCCCCCCCGTGACGCGTGTGGTCGCGGTCGCCGGGCCGACCCGGGGGGTCGACTTCGTGCTCACCCCGCCGACGATCTACGTGCTCACCGGGACGGTCGTCGATTCGCGATCGGGGCATCCGCTTGCAGGGCTCGTCGTTACGGTCCAAGGCGCGTACGGCTACCAGCAGGCGACGACGACCACCCGGTTCGGCGCCTTCACACTCGCCGGGCCGAACGGGTCGAACTACGTTACGGTGGATCCACCGAGCGGCTACGACGGCTTCGCGACCCACGTCTTCGTGAACGGAGGCCCCGTCGCGGGGATCGCGCTGCGCCTGGATTCCACCGCACCGGCGTTCGGCGACCCGACCTCCGCGGGCGTGGCGATCGTCCTGCCGCTCTTCGGCCTCGCGCTCGCGACGGTGGCGTACTACGTCGTCGATTCGCAGCGCCGCCGCCGGGCGGAGGGGCTTCCCCCGGCGATCCTGACGCCGATCGCACGGTTCGTCGTGATGCGGGGGCTCCTCGTCCCTGTCCAGGTCGTGGGGGTGCTCGTCGTCCTCTACATCTTCGGAACGTACCTGACCAGCGAGGCGTACAACTTCCCACCGGGGTCGTTGTTCACGTCGCCGGGGCCGGCCCGGTGCTACGGACCGCACGGTTGGTCCGACCCGGTCTGTTCGTTCACGGCGTTCGGCGAGGGTTTCTGGTCGTTCCTCGTTCACCTGTTCACCCTTCAGTGGGGGCTCGCGAGCTTCGGCAACCTCAAGCTGCCCGCGCTCCAGTTCCTCGTCTGGTGGGCCCCCGACTCGATCGAGCTCGCCGCGGTCGCGCTCGCGTTGTCGGCGGGGATCGCCTACGTGCTCGGGCTCGCTGCGGGCTGGCGGCGGGAATCCGTCTTCGATTACGGCGTCCGGACCGGGTCGCTCGTCGGGCTGCTCGTGCCGACGTTCCTTGTCCTGCTCTTGCTCGACGCCCTCATCGCGACGCCGCTCAACCGGGCGCTCGGCGATAGTCCCTTCGGGATGCTCCCGACGCAGTTCTGGTACACGAGCCACGGCGGCGTCCCTCCGTGGTTGGGGCCCGGGTCGAACACGCACCCGACGGGGTTCCCGCTCATCGACGGCCTCGTCCACGGGGCGTGGTCGTTCGAGCTCGTCGTGCTGACGAAGACGATGCTGCAGGCGATCCTGATCGCGATCGTCTACGTGGCGATCTTCCTTCGATACGCCCGCCACGCCGTCGCGTCCGCGGTCCGGGAACCGTTCGTCGTCGCGGCGCGGGCCCGGGGGATCCAGGACCCGACGCTGCTCTGGCATCACACCGCCCGCCGCGTCCTTCCGATGTTCGTGCTGATCTTCGGGATCACGCTCCCCGTCTACCTGGGGACCCAGGCGATCGTGGAGGCGCTCTCGAACGACACGGGGGTCGGCGCGCTGTTGCTCTCCGAGTTCACGAAGGTCGGCCGGACCGGCTTCGGCATCTCGACGGTGGGGACCGGTCCCCCGGTCGGGAACTTCTACCAGGTGACGATCTTTCTGCTCGTCATCCTGATCCTCGTCGGCAACCTCCTCGCCGACGTCCTCGCGCGGATGCTCGACCCCCGGCTCCTCGCGCCGTCGCGATGAGCGGCCCTCCGGCGCCGGACCTCCCGGCCGTCCGCGACGCCGACGAGTTCGACGCCGCGGTCGCCCGGGGCCTCGCGGCCGGCCGCGGCGCCCGGTGGCGTCGGCTCCTTCGTCAACCGTCCTTGATCGCCGGCGGTGCGATCCTCGGAGGCTTCGCCCTGGTCGCCGTCTACTCCCTCGTGCGCTTCGGCACGACGATCGCGACGATCCCGACCAACTTCGACTTCGCGAACTCGCTCGCGCCGCCCGGCCCGTCCCCGCGCCACCCGCTCGGCGAGATGAACGGGATCGGGATCGACGTCGCGCGCTCCCTCCTCCAGGCGACGCCGTTCGACCTCGCGCTGATCGGGGGGATCGTCCTCCTCGCGCTCGGCGTCGGGGTGTTCCTCGGCGCGTACGCGGGGTTCCGCGGAGGGGGTGCCGACTGGGTGATCACCTCCGCCGGCGACATCATCGTGGGCGTCCCGCCGTTCTTCTTCGTCCTCGTGCTGTTCATCGGCGTCCACCTCCTGATCGTGCCGTCGCAGTACCTCCTCGTCTTCGGCATCTGCTTCGCGGCGGTCCTCTGGCCGTACTACGCCCGGCCCGTCCGGGCCCGCGCGCAGCAGGTCGCGCGCGAAGCGTACGTCGAAGCGTCGCGCGCTTCCGGCGCCCCGGATCGCCGGCTCGTCGTCCACCACATCCTGCCGAACAGCTTCTACCCGGTGCTCGCCCAGGTCCCGGTCGACGTCTACAACGTCTTCTTCGTCCTCACCGTGTTCCAGTTCATCGGCTGCTTCGGCGGCGGCGCGAACGGGTTCTACCAGACCCTGACGCCGTTCCCGACCGCGATCTTCCCCGAGTGGGGCTACCTGCTCGCGAGCGGCGCCTGCTACGGCTACAACGTGCTCACGCCGTTCGCGGGATGGTGGATGTACACGTTCCCCGCGGTCGTGATCGTGCTGTTCGGCATCGGTGTGATGCTGGTCTGCGACGGCGGCGAAAAGTACCTCGAGGTGAAGCGTTCAGGATGAGCGGCGACCGCGGGCGCTTCCGGCCTAGCGGATGTGATCCAGCGAGAACGAGCCCAGGCTGAACGATTTCTTGCTGAAGGTGTAGCCGACCCACGCGCGGCTCTGCACCTCGCTGATCCCGCGGACGGACAGGAACGTCTTCAACTGGTCGACCTTCAAGTTCACCGAGCCGTCCATCATGTGCTCGAGCGACTGGAGGTCGTTCTCCGAGTGCATGCCGGTCTCGAGCACGAAGTAGCTCGCGGCGCCGTCGAGCTTCCGCCGTCCGGCGAACGGCTGGATGAAGCGGAACATGCCGGTCTGGTCCAAGTAGGCGGTCACGGTCGAGACCGACTCGAACGCGAGCCGGTAGGCGGGCGCCTTCTCCTTGAGCTCCTGGGAGAACTGGTTGACCGCGCCGACCAACTGGTCGACGATCCCCTTGTCGGTCGGCGCGAGGAGGCGGACCGACGGGTCGGCCTGCGTGACGCCGAGCGCGCGGGAGTAGAGATCGACGTACCGAACCAGCCCCTTCGACTCGAAGTCAGGATACGTCGGAAGGATGGCGGTCATTTCTTCGCGGATCTGGGTGTACGTCTTGTCGGAAACGACCCAGATCGCCGCGGAGCCCTGGCGGAGCCCTTCCGCGATGAAGAGGCGGGTGAGAACGTCCTTGCCGGTGTGCGCGGGTCCGTTCACGAGCACCTGCGCGGCGGGCGGCAGTCCGCCGAAGAGAAGGTCGTCGAGCCGTCGAACGCCGGTGCGGACGCGCGTCGTGCGCGCTTCCCCGACCGCCGTGGTCCGGATATCCTCCGCTTCAGCGGCGGCGGCCTTGCGGGTCAGGAGCTCGAGCTCCTCCATCTTCTGGTTGAGCAGCGTTTCGCGGGCGCGAAGGTCTTCCTCCTTCCGGCTGACCTCGGTGCGGATATCCTCGAGCTCGCGCTCCCGCGCGGAATTCTGGGTCCCACCGGTGGGCGCTTCGACCCGCTCCGTCTCCTGACGCCGCGCCTCGATCTCGAGGGCCCCCCGGGTCGCGGTCAGGCGGGTCTCCCACGAGGCGAGCTCCTTTTCCTTGAATTCCAGCGGGGCCCGTTTCCGCTCGAGCTCATCCGCGGCGATCCGGATCTCCTCGAACTTGGTGCGCAGTTCGTTCTCGCGGAGGGCGAGCTCGCGCTCCCGAGCGTCGGCCTCCTTGAGCCGCCGGCTCGCGTCGGTGGTGCCTCGGTCGTCGAGCGGGGTCGTCGCGCGTTGCTGCGTCAACTGTGCCTCGACGCGGAGGTTCCGGATCTCCCCTTCGAGTTGGACGATCCGGCGACGCATCTCGGTCTCGCGCTCGATGAAGGCGTGCTCGCGCGCGGTGTACTCCTCGCGGAGCTGGCGCTCGACCTCGCGCACCGCCGCCGGGTTGGCGGGTCCGCCTTCCCCGGGCGCGGGGGGCGCGCCGGTCGACGACGTCTCCGCGCCATCGGTCGCTGTGTCCCCGCTCGCGACGATGCCGGCCGACAGCAGTTTGAGTTTCAGTTCCGCGATCTCGGCGTCCTTCGCCTGGATCGCCTGCTCGCGGGCTTTGGCTTCCCGGCTCCGGACGTACTTGATCACGGCGACGGAGCCGCGTTTTACATGCTCGAGCTCGTCCTCGTGCTGCTTGCGCTTGCTGCGCTCCTCGAACAGTTGCCGGTGAAGGTCCTGAACGTCGGCGAGGAGAGAGCCCGGGTCGAACTGGTCGGACTTGACCCGATCGAGCAGGTCCGTCAGCCACCGGACGACCGTCGCCTCGCGCTCGGAGACCGCCGCGGGGCTTAGTCGGGCCGCCGGTTCCCCGCTCGGCCGTTCCGTTTCCGGCGCGACCACGTCCGAGGGCTCGGAAACGGTCGGGCGCGGGGGGGTGGGGGTGACGGATGGACGGGTCGATTCCGCCGACTGGATCCACGTCTCCATCGCGCGGTCGTCGCCGTCGACCCACTTCTTGAGCACCTCGGTCGAGGCGCCCTTGGTCGTGGAGGGGGCGCGCCGCTTGGGCCGGTCCGACCGGCGGACGTTCTCCATCCACCGCTCGACGCTCTTCTGCCCGTCGACCGGCGTCCGCGCCGCCTTCGCCGGCGTCGACGAGACCGACATCGGGGGCGGGTCGGTGCTCGACGCTTCCGCCTGGGCCCGCAGCCGGGCGAGGTCGGTCGGGTCGACCCCCAGATGCTCGAGCTCCTCGTCCTTGAGGAGACGGATCGATTCGGCGCTCGTGTGGCCCGCCTCCACGAGCGCGCGGGCCGTCGGCCCGCTCACACCGAGCTCCCGCATGAGCCGCCCGACGTCCCCGTCCGGGGAGGCCGCGGCGTTCGATGCGAGGTCGGCGGGCTCGCTCATGACAGAGGCAGTGAACTATTCGCGCGCATACCTTTAAGAAGTGTGGGCACCGGCGCCGACAACCTACGCGGTCGTTGGGTGCCGTGCATGCCGTACGGCGGCCCGGAACGATTCCTCCCACCACCGAACGTACTGGCGCCGGCCCTGCGATCGTTCCTGGAGGGCCTCGCGAGCGAGAATTGTCGCCAGGGGGGCCCAGAACCGCCAGTTTTCGCGAGTTCCGGCGGGGAGCGCGAGGTACGCGGGCGGGTTCGGGAACTGGCTCCCGCAGCGCGCGAGCGCGAACAGGTCGCACGCTCGCTCGCCGTTCGGGCACGGCCCGCGCGGCCGCTGGATGAGGTGCGTCAGTTCGTGGGCAATGACGCCCGCGAGCTCGCTCGATCGCAACAGGCGGCGGTGGAGCGCGATCTTCGGCGTCGCCTGCTCCGGGAAGGCGACGCCCACGGTGCGCGACCGCCCGTCATAGATGTCGACGCGGATCCGCTGGCCGTCGAGCTCCGTGAAGGCGGTCGCCACCTCCGCGACCCGTCCCAAGAGGGCGTCCCGCCCGGGATCGGTGGCGAGCCGATGGCCGGGGACGAGGTGAACCGCCACGCGAGGAATCGACCGACCGACCGATAAATAGCAGGGCGGTTGCATGGGACGCTGTGGACGTCGAATCCCGTACCGCCCTCGTCCGGCGGAACAGCGAGGAGGTGCTCACGCTGGAGGAGCTCCTCGCGCTGTTCGCCCGGGAGACACGTCCCAAGGCGTACATCGGCTTCGAGCCGTCCGGGCGGCTCCACCTAGGTCATCTCGTCACCGCACGGAAGCTGCGGGACCTCCAGGAGGCGGGGTGCGACGTGACGGTGTTCCTCGCCGACTGGCACGCTTGGATCAACGACAAGCTCGGCGGTTCGCTCGAGCGGATCGAGGCGGCCGGACGGTACATGGAGCACGCGTTCGCGGCGCTCGGGGTCGACCCGGCGAACTGTCGGTACCGTTTCGCCCACGAGCTCACCGGCCGCGCGGAGTACTGGGCGCGGGTCGTGCGCGTCGCGAAGGCGACCACGCTCGCGCGAACGAAGCGGGCGATGACGATCCTGGGCCGTGGGGAGGAGGAGTCTCAGCTCGACACCGCGAAGCTGTTCTACCCGTCGATGCAAGCGGCCGACATCTTCGAGCTACCGGTCGACCTCGCGTACGCCGGCCTCGACCAACGGCGGGCCCACGTGCTCGCGCGGGAGGTCGCTCAGCACTACGGATGGCCGGTCCCGGTCGCCCTGCACACGCCGCTGGTCTCGTCGCTCAAAGGTTCGGGACGGATGGAGATGGACGATCCGGTCGCCCGCAAGATGAGCAAGTCCGACCCCGGCGGCTCGATCACGATCCCGTGCGACCCCGCGGAGGTGAAGGCGCGGGTCAACGACGCGTACTGTCCGGCCCGCGGGGTCGACGGCAACCCGGTCGTCGAGATCACGCGGTACGTGATCTTCCCGTGGCTGGGGAGCTTCGAGATCGACCGCCCGGCGAAGTTCGGAGGACCGGTGCAGTACGACAGCGAGGCGACGTTCCTTAGCGACTGGGGGAACGGGAAGCTGCACCCGCAGGACCTGAAGACGGCGGTCGCGACGAGCCTGGGGACCATCCTGGAGCCGACGAATCGGTACTTCGCGGCCCACCCGACCGCCGTGCCGGCCGACCTCTAGGCCGGTTCGGCCGACTCGGGGGACGGACGCGGTCGGCGGCCCGCGAGGATGCCGACGACCAGCAGGACGAGCCCGCCGGCGATGAAGCCGAGACCGGGGGCGCCCCCCTGCCAGGGAAGGGCGTAGTCGACGGCGACGCTCGTCGCGTTCGCCGAGCCGTTCGGGACGACGAGGTACGAGTGCCCCTTCTGGCCGTTGAACGTGAGCGTCCCCGAGCTCCCGGAGCCGCTCACGATCGGGGTGGGCGTCGGCTGCGCGGTGATCGTGGCGTTGCACGTCGGGTCGGTACCGCAGCCGAAGATGTTCACGTGGACCGGCGACGGGGAGGACCAGCTCACGTGGAACGGGACGGAGGTCGTGAGCACCGCGTAGTTGCCCGCGACGGTGATAGATTCACCGAAGCCGACCGGGACGACCTTGGAACTGACCCCTTGCCCGGGGACGGGGATGTAGAGGAGGAGGAGACCTCCCGCGATGAGCGCCGCGCCGAAGCCGAGAAGCGCCTGCCGACGGCTGACCACGCGCTCGCAGGCGACCGGCCCTACTTAGAAGCTACTCAGACCCGACCGCTCGGGAGATAACCCGGCGCGCCGCTCGGCCCCGCATGCTGATCACAGCCGACCTCACGACGTGGCTGACCGAGAAGGTCGACCCGAGCGTTCGCCGCAAGGTCTACCTTGAGCTCCTCGACCGCGACCTCTCCGACGCGGAGGTCGTCGCGGCGGGCGAGCAGATCGGCCGGGAAGGATGGGTCGCGTCGATCCTCGCCCTGCAACTACCGGAAGGCCAGTGGGTGACCCCCACGACGCGCGCCGACGACCTCTACCACCCGAAGTACGCCTCGACGAACTGGCAAGTGATCGCCTTGGCCGACCTCGGAGCGTCGCGGACCGACGCCCGCGTGGCGAAAGCGGCGGGGCTGTTCTTGGACCGATTCTCGTCGGGACCCGACGACGGTCTCGGCGGGCCGAACAGCGAGCTGTGTTTCACCGGCAACGCAGTGCGCAGTATGTTCCGACTCGGCTACGGCGACGACGCGCGCGTTCGCCGCGGGCTCGCGTGGCTCGTGGACACCCAGAAGTCGGACGGCGGCTGGCACTGCTTCCCGTCGGAGACCGGTACCCTCGATTGCTGGGAAGCGCTCTCGGCCTTCGCCGTGATCCCCCCCGCCGGACGTTCGGCCGCGGTGAAGCGGGCGATCGAACGTGGTGCGGAGTTCTATCTCCAACGGGAGTTGAGCCGGGAGGGGACGGAACGGTACGAGCCGTGGTTCCGGCTCCACTACCCGGTCCACTACTACTACGACCTCCTCGTCGGCCTCGACGTGCTGACGGCGTTGGGGTACGCGGCCGACCCGCGGATGCGACCGGCCCTCGACTGGCTGGAATCCCGCCGTCGCTCCGACGGTCGCTGGCCGCTCGACGCGCTCCACCCGGACGTGCCGGAGTCCAGCCCGTTCGTCGGGGGCGGAGACCAGCCACCGTTCTTCTCCCTTGGATTCGAGGAGCCCGGTCATGCCAGCCGTTGGATCACGGCGACCGCGCTCGCGGTCCTCCGACGGGCGGGTCGGGCCTAGCGCGCCACGGACCCGGTGCGGCCTCGCGCTCGCCGGAGCCGCTCTCCGAACGAACGGTTAAATAGCAACCGAACTACCGCGCCCCACCCGTGAGCCGAGGACCCCGCTACGGCGGAGTTCCGCTGACGCGAGGTACGGTCAATGGCACGTCCAATCTACGTCCGTTTTGAGACGCCGAGCGAACTCGCCGACAAAGCGCTGCAGCTGATCCAGGTTGCGAGCGAGACCGGGAAGGTTAGGGTCGGCACGAACGAGGTCACCAAGTCCAGCGAACGCGCGGAAGCGAAGCTCGTCGTGATGGCGGAGGACGTCGACCCGGTCGAGATCCTCGTGCACATCCCGATGCTCTGCGAGGAGAAGCGGATCCCCTACGTCTACGTCCCGAAGAAGCAGCGGCTCGGCCAGTCCGCGGGCCTCTCGAAGTCCGCGGCGAGCGTCGCGATCGTCGAGGCCGGGGAAGGCAAGGCGCTGCTCGAAGAGCTCGTCCAGTCGTACACCAACCTCAAGAAGTAAGGCCCTCGAGTCCAAGCTGCGGTCGCGTCGATGGCGGAAGAGAAGGGTTCGCCCGCGGAGGTCGTCGAGCTGATCGGTCGCACCGGCATGGCCGGGGAGGCGACGCAGGTCAAGGTCCGCGTCCTCGCGGGCCGGGATCGGGGCAAGATCATCACGCGCAACGTCGCAGGCCCGATCCGGCTCGGGGACGTGCTCGTGCTGCGCGAGACGGCGCGGGAAGCGCGCAAGCTCTCGGTGCGCTAGGGGCGAGGGTTCCGCGCGATGGTCGTCAAGCGTCAGTGTTCGTTCTGCGCGAACGAGATCGAGCCCGGGACGGGTACGCTGTTCGTCAAGCGCGACGGGACCGTCTTCAGTTTCTGCTCGTCGTCGTGCCGGAAGCAGCAACTACACCTGGGTCGCGTCGGCCACCGTCTCAAGTGGACCCGGGCGCACGCGCTCAAGGTCGCGAGCGAGCAGCGGACCGCCCCCGCACGCGCCCGTACTCCGGTCCCGTCCACACCGTCGACGCCGGAATCGAGCACGAAGCCCCCCGCGACGGAGACCGCCGCGCCGGCCGCAGAAGCTCATTCCGCGGAGAAGACACCACGGGCCCCGCGCGCGCCGAAATCGAAATCCGCGACCGACGGGAAGAAACCCGGCGCCGAGGCTACGCCGTCCAAGCCGGCCAAAGCCACGAAGCCGCGGAAATCGAAGTCCGCCTCCGAAGGCTCCGAGAAAACCGCCGAAGTCTGACGGTGCCCGCCTCGGCGCGCGCCGCAGCTTCCACTCGAACGCTCACGTTCTAACACCGCAGCGACCAGGCGGACCCCGTGTCGCCCCGGCCCGCGGGAGATCGAACGGCGGCCTGGCTCTCGGCCTCGGAGATCGGGGACTACGTCTACTGCCCCCGGTCGTTCTGGTACCGACGGCACCCGCCCCCGGGCGGACGGTCGGCGGAGAGCCGCCGCGCGTCGACCGCGGGGGATCGGTTCCACACAGCGCATCTGATCGCGGATCAGCACCGGGGATTCCGAGCGCGCCGCGGCCGGACGGTGCTCCTCATCGCGGTGGTCCTGGCGGCGGCCGCGTTCGTAGGTAGCCTCCTCGCATGATCGACCCCCGCGTCGTCTTCGCGTTGGTGGCGCTGGGTGCGAGCGCCGTCGCCGGCTGGGCGCTCCGCGAGGTGGGGCAAGCGCGCGCCGAGAGCGGCGGAGAGGTCGTCGCGGTCGATGTCGGGCGAACGGGAGGACCGCTACGGGCCCCACGATGGGGAATTGTGGGCCGGCCCGACGAGATAGTCCGCCTCGCGGACGGGCGGGAGGTACCGGTGGAGGTGAAGAGCCGAACCACGCCGCGCGGAGGCATTCCGGACTCGCACCGTCTTCAGGTCTACGCGTACCTGGCGCTGCTCGACGATCAACCTCGGGGGGCGCCGCCGTTCGGGGTGCTACGGTACGGCGACGGACGCGAGTTCCGGGTGCCGTGGAACGACGCCGCGCGCCAGGAGCTCGCGGCTACGATCACGGAGGCCCGTCGTCCGTACGACGGCCGTGCACGCCCAGGGCCGGACCGGTGCCCGCGATGTCCGTGGTACGCGGCGTGCGACGCGCGCTGGCCGTCGACCGCGCGCTAGCGCGGGCAGGTCCAGTAGACCTCGGACCGGTAGGGCAGCTCGACGATCGGGGCGTCCCGGGTCATAGGGTCGTCGGCGAGGATGCGACGCAACTCCGTGACGAACTCCGCTTGAGGGCCCGGGTCGAGCGCCGCGATGAAGCTCACCGAGAGGAACCGGTCGACGATCGCGCTCCGGTCGAGCCGTTGCTGAAAGTGGAACGTTCGCTCGGACAGGGGAAGGAATGGTCCATCGTCCGTGAACGACGCCTTCCACACCCCGCTGAGCGTGCGGGGGACGCCCGAGTCGTACCGGTCGAGCAACCGGCTGACCTCGGCGACCCACGGGACGGACATGTCGCGGACGTTCCACAGGAGGCCGAGGCCGCCGGCGGGTCGGAGCACGCGTCGGATCTCCGGTAGCGCCCGCCGGCCGTCGAACCAGTGGAACGCCTGACCGACGACGACGGCGTCCACGGAAGCGTCGGGAACGGGGATCGCTTCGGCGGTGCCGTCGAGGAGCCGGATCTCCGGGTGGGACCGGCGGAAGACGGTACGCATCCCGGCGATCGGCTCGACGGCGACGATCGAGAATCCGAAGGGGCCGAGCGCCCGCGTGAGCTTGCCCGTGCCCGCCGCGAGGTCGACGACGACCTGGCTGGGCCGGAGGCGGAGGCCGTTCACCAGGGCGGCGATCGCCTCGGCCGGGTACTCGGGGCGACTCGTCTCGTAGCGCTCCGCGGCCAGGTCGAAGCCCAAAACCTTCTCGTGGACCCGCGGCGCCGCCACGTCTCCCCCGTGCCCGGCCGGGGGATGACGATGTCCCCGGTCCTCGGTCCACGGCGAGCGGTCGGGAAAGGTTTAGGCACCTGCGTGCGTCGGCGCACCGATGACGGAGGGGACGGTCGAACGGACGCTGGTCCTGATCAAGCCGGACGGCGTCAAGCGCGGTCTCGCGGGCGAGATCCTCGGGCGCCTCGAGCGCAAGGGGCTCAAGATCGTCGCGGCCCGGCTCGCGATGGTCACCCCGGAACTCGCCGCCCGGCACTACGCCGAGCACCAGGGGAAACCGTTCTACCCGGGGCTCGTCGAGCACATCACCGCGGGACCGGTGCTGGCCCTCGCCGTCGAGGGGCGGAGCGCGATCGCCGTCGTCCGTCTCATGACCGGCGCGACGAACCCCCAGACCGCCGCGCCCGGGACGATCCGTGGCGACCTCGCGATCGCGCTCACGCCGAACTTGATCCACGCGTCCGATGCCCCAGCGACCGCCGAGCGGGAGCTCGCCCTGTTCTTCCGGGACAACGACTACCATACGTACTCGCGCGCCGACCAGGCGTTCCTCTAGCCGCATGGACGCGGGGGTCGACGCGGCGGTCCGCGACCTCGCGCGCGGTGCCCTCGTGGTGTATCCGACCGACACGTTGTTCGGCCTGGGGGCCCGCGCCACCTCCGCCGCCGCCGTCGAGCGCCTCCTGGCCGCGAAGGCTCGGCCCGCCGATCAACCGATCTCGATCGCGGTGTCGTCCACCGAGGAGATCGAGCCGCTCGCGCGGCTTTCCGTGCGGGCCCGGGGATGGATCCGTCGTCTGCTTCCGGGTCCGGTCACGGTGCTCGTGCCCGCTTCCGCCCTCGCCCGGAAACGTCTCGCGGGCCCGGTGATCGGACCGGACGCG
>JAKIWS010000018.1 GCA_022749895.1 Thermoplasmata archaeon | reverse complement strand
TGGTGGACGGGCGCGACATCTCGGGCGCGCTCGGCCGCTCCGAGCTGGCCCAGTCGACCATGATCGCGCTCGTCGGCACGAGGTAGGCCGTGAAGGCGACGGGGTTGAGGTTGTACTTGCCGGGGGCGACCGGCGCGGACCAGAAACCCCGCCCGTTCCGGTCGGGGGTCAGCAAGGTCTCGATCGCGCTGTGCACGGTCTGGTCGAAATCCGGTTGGTCCGTGACCGGGGTTGGCTTCATGTCGGTCCGGTCGAGCTCTTCGCCGATGTTGGACCGGAGGACCGCGACGAAACCGGGAGGGACCTCGTAGACGTTGGTGATGTCCACGTTGAACAGCAGGGGGTTGATGTAGTAGCGACCGGGCTGGAGCGTGTCCTGCTGCGTCCCCCGGTACCCGACGCTCTCGAGGAACGCCTGCCCGTCCTGGTAGTAGTTGTGGGGCCGCGCGTGCGGGTGCCCGGTCGCGGGCTCGGTCAGCGGAACGGGGGCCACGATGAATCGCGGCGGCAGCGGCTGGCCGTCCTGGGCGGTGATCACCCCGACGCTTCCCGCATTGATCTGCGCGGCCGTCCACATCTTGACCGCGAACGCCACCGTGTTGATCCGGTACTTCCCGGGCCGGAGGATCGCGATCTGGGGGCCTTTGTACCCCCCGGTGTCGAGGAATCGTTCCGCGTCCTGGAACTGGTTGCACTCGACCTCGTCGCCGAGGAGGCGGCCCTTCGGCAGCGGGCGGCCGTCGATCGATTCCACGGTGGCGATGTTGAGCTCCCCCACCTCGAGCACAGGAACCTTCCGGATCGCCCAGATGATCGGAATCCGCCAGTAGAGGCCGGGGACGAGGGTGTTGGCTTGGACCCCGACTTGGCCGTGCCGGGCGATCACCTGCCCCGGGGGCATCTTGGACCCGGCCATCCTCCGGGTCAGGATCCCGACCTGGCTGTCGGTGATCAGGAATAGGCCCTTTAGCAGGACAATGAGCAGGGCGAGCGCAACGATGATCAAGATGAGGTCGGTGGTCGGGTCGTCGAACAGCCCCATTCAGCAACCCTCCCCGTTCGCGCGGGTGTGCGGGCCTTCGATTCGATAGGGAGGACCGGAATTCCCCACCGGTCCGACGTCGGCAGCCCCACGCTCAGGAAATGGAAAAATGGCGCCCCCGCCGGCACCCGCCGCGCGTCGTCCGGAGGCCGAGGCCCGGGCCATTCTCCCAGGGCATCCCGACCGGGCCATAAACTCCCTCCCCTTCGGTCTCGGCGCTCGTGCACACCGGAGGGCGCCGCCGGCGACAGGACTTTGGGGGAGGAGAGGTACCGATGCCCCGGGGTCCAACCATGGTCCAGAAAGTGACGGAAGTTGTGGGCATGTCCGACAAGAGCTTCGCCAAGGCCGCGGAGAACGCGGTGGAAACGGCCGCCAAGACACTGCGGAACCTGAAATGGTTCCGCGTGACCGAGCTCGAGGGCCAGATCGCGAACCAGAAGATCAGCAGCTACAAGGCGACGGTCAAGATCTACTTCGAGCTTGAAGGGTAGACCGACGCCCCGAGCGGCCGGCGCGCGGGCGGCTCCCTCACGACTCGCTCTTCGGCGAGGACGGTCGCCACGGGCGTCGACCGGTGACCATGTAGGTCACGTGTTGGCCGATGTTAACCGCGTGGTCGGCGATCCGCTCCATGTACCGATTGATCAGGATGTACTGGGCTCCGACCTGGGATTCCATCGTCCGGTCGGCCATCTGGTCGACGACGTCCAGGAACACCTGGTCGTGGAGCGAATCGACAGCGTCGTCGGCCTGGATGATGTTGCGGACCGGTTCCGCGTTGCTGTCGACGAACGCACGGATCGCGGTATCGACCATCTGGATGGTGAGCTCGCTCATCCGGTGGAGCTTCGGGAGTTTCAACGGCGTGTTCCGGGGAACGGCCTGGAGCCGCGTCGCCGCCTCGACGATGTCCCGGGAGTACCGCCCGATCCGGTCGAGGTCGGTCGTGATCTCGAGGGAGGTGGTGATCCTCCGCAGGTCGCGGGCGACCGGGGCGTGGAGCGCGATCAGGTCGACGCACGACTTGACCGTCTCCTCGCGCAGCGCGAAGATCTCCTGGTCGAGCGTGAACACGGCGGTCGCGTCGGGCGCCCCCTCGCCTTCCAGGACCTCGGTCGCCTTGCGGATGGCGAGCGACGCCAGCTCCGCGAGCGTGGTCATGTTCTCGCGGAGCTTGTCGAGCCCTTCCGAGAGGGCCTTCCGCTCCGTCGCCGGCGACACTACCCGAACCTCCCGGTGATGTAACCTTCGGTCAATTTTTCCGCGGGATTCTCGAACAGCTTCTGCGTTCGGTCGATCTCGATGAGCTTCCCCAGGTACATGAAGGCGGTGAATTCGGCCACGCGGGCCGCCTGCTGCATGTTGTGCGTAACGATCACGACCGTGTAATTCTGCCGGAGGTCGAAGATCAGGTCCTCGATCTTCGCGGTGGCGATCGGGTCGAGCGCGCTGCACGGCTCGTCCATCAGGATCACCTCGGGCTCGACGGCGAGGGCGCGGGCGATGCAGAGCCGCTGCTGCTGGCCGCCGGAGAGGCGGATACCCGGCCCGTCCAGGTTGTCCTTGACCTCGTCCCAAAGCGCGGCCTGCTTCAGGCTCCGCACGACGGCCGCATCGAGCTCCTTCCGATGGCGCACGCCGTTGAGGCGCAATCCCGCGGAGACGTTCTGGTAGACCGACATGGTCGGGAACGGGTTCGCCTTCTGGAACACCATCCCGATACGCCGCCGGACGCTCACCGGGTCGAGCGCGTGGATCTCCTCCCCGTCGAGGCGGATCTCGCCGGTGGTCGTCGCCTTCGGGGTCACCTCGTGCATCCGGTTGAGGCAGCGGATCAACGTCGATTTGCCGCAGCCCGAAGGACCGATGATCGCCGTGACCGTCTTCTCCGGGAACGCGAGGGAGACCTCGTGAATCGCCTCCTTCTTCGCGTAGAAGGCGCTCAACTGGACCGTTTCGAGCTTCGTCGGCACGCGCGTCACCCTCCCCCAAAGGCCCGGAAGCGATTTCGAAGGACCAGGCGGGCGACGATGGAGATGCCGAGCATGAGGATGATGAGGATGAGCGAGGCGCCCCACGCGTCGGCCAGCCAGTTGGAGGCCCCCGACGTCCCGAATTCGTAGATCGTGGGGGGGAGGGAACCCACCGGCTGGTCGAGGCCCACGAATCCGAGGCGGTTGCCGAAGGCCGTGAGCAACAGCGGTGCCGCTTCTCCGCCCGCCCGCATCACGGCGAGCAGCGCACCGGTCGCCACGGCCGGCAACGCCGAGGGCAGCACGACCCTCAGGATCCCGCGGTACTTCGGGATGCCGAGCCCGAGCGCGGCTTCCCGGACCGAATGCGGTACCGCCCGCAGCGACTCCTCGCTCGTCCGCGCGACGATCGGGATCATGATGATCGCGAGCGCGATGGATCCGGTGATCGCGCTGAAAACAATCCTTGGGTAGTAGAGGACGAACAGCCCGTACACGAACACTCCAATCACGATCGACGGGAGCCCCGTCATGACGTCGGTGAAAAAGCTCACCGCCCGGCCGAGCCCTCGCCCCCCGTACTCGCTCGTGAAGATTCCGGTGAGGACGCCGATCGGAACGGCCAACGCGCTCGCCAATCCCACGAGCGCCAGCGTCCCCCCGATCAGCGGTCCAATGCCCCCCACCGGGCAGCCGACCCCGCTCGGGATCGTGCACGCCGCAGGCGGGCCCGCCGTGAGGAAGTGGAGCGAGAGGACGCTGCCGCCGAGCACGATCGCGGTGTAGAGGATGCTGGCGAGCGGGATCAGGATCACGACGACGCACGCGCACGTCAACGCGACGGCGACCCAGTTGAATGCCCGTCGAACCGTGGGCGACGCCATCAAGCGCCTCCGGCCACGGCCCCGCCCCGGACGACGCGCCAGACGAGCAGGCGCGCGACGATGTTGACGAGGAGTGTGACCAGCAGGAGGACCAAGCCGATCTCGACGAGGGCGCTCACGTAGAGCTTCCCGGTCGCCTCCGTGAACTCGTTCGCGATCAGCGACGACATGGTTTGGCCGGGGGAGATCAACGAACCCGAGAACGCGTTCTTGTTCCCGATCGTCATCGTGACGGCCATCGTCTCTCCGAGCGCGCGGCCGAGCCCGAGGATGATCCCTCCGAAGATCCCCGTCCGCGCGTACCGAAGGACCGCGAGGCGGGTCGCCTCCCAGCGGGTCGCCCCGAGGCTGAGGGCCGCTTCACGTTGGTCGCGGGGAACGGCCGCGAGGGACTCCCGCGTGACCGCAGAGATCGTCGGCGTGACCATCACGGCGAGAACCACGCTCGCGGTCAGGATGTTCCGCCCACCCCCGTTCGGTCCGCCCAAGAGGGGGGACCACCCGAACGCGCTCTGGAGCCAGGGGTCGACGCTCCCCTGCATGAGCGGCACGAGGACCGCGAGACCCCAGAATCCGAAGACGACCGACGGGACCGCCGCCAGGAGTTCGATAACGTAGCCGACCGGGTCGCGAAGCCAGGCCGGGGCGTGCTCGGAGAGGAAGATGGCGGCCCCAATGCTCAGGGGCACCGAGATGAGCAGCGCGATGCCGGACGTAACCAGCGTACCGAGGATCTCCGGCGCCACTCCAAAGATGCCATGGACCGGGTCCCAGACGACACCGAACAGGAAGCGCAGTCCGAATCGGGGCAGGCTCGGGCTCGCACCGGTGAACAAGATGATGATGAAGACGCCGACGAGGGCGAGGATTCCGACGGCGATGCCGCCGACGAAGCCGGAAAAGATGACGTCCCCATACTGCGACAGGCGGCCCCGGGGGCGCCGGGGCTGCCCGTCACCGAAACGGTTCGACAGCTCCCTCGACCGACCCGGCGATCAGGTGACGGGAATCGCCTGCCCGTTGAAGGTCATCGAGGCCAGAGTGGCCGCGTCGATCGCGACCAGGTTCGCCGGCAGGGGCACGTAGTACAGCGCGGCCGAGTACGACTGTCCCGTGTGGATGGCCCAATTGAACCAAGCGACGAGCGCCTGCGCCTTCGCCATCGAGTACGACGACCCGTACGCCGTCCCCAGATCCTGGTAGAACAGGAAGTAGGTGAGCGACGTGATCGGATAGTCGCCCGCGCCCGCGGAGTTCAGGATCGAGATGTTGCCCCAGTCGCCCGCGCCGCCCGGGAACGTTCCGGAGAAGTCAGCGATCGCCGAACCCGTTGAGGCCAAGGTCGGGGACACGAAGTCCGTCAGCGAGGACGGATTCTGGACGGCCCCGAACGTGACACCGTTCGCAAGGGCGTACTCAAGATCGACGTAACCAATCGCGCCGGGCGTCGTCTTCACAGTGGAGGTCACGGCCGAGCTTCCCTTGGCACCGATTCCCGCCGGCCAGTGGACGGCCGTTCCGTGTCCGACCGTGGCTTTCCAGGTCGCGTTCTCGGCCGACAAGTACGACGTGTAAACGAACGACGTGCCGCTGCCATCGGATCGGTACACGACCGTGATAGAGCCGGACGGGAGCGTCACCCCGGCCGCCTGGATCGATTGGAGGCGAGCGTCGTTCCAGTTGGTGATGGTCCCCAGATAGATCTGGGCGAGGACGGCTCCAGTGAAGCGAACCTGACCGGTGACGGTGGCAAGGTTGTAGATGATCGCGACACCGCCCGCAGATTCGGGAAACTGCAGAATCCCGGAGGCGGCCGACTTCTGGGTCGCGCTCAACGGAGCATCGGACGCCCCAAAATCGACTGTCTTCGCGGTAATCTGCTGGATCCCCGCCCCGCTGCCGACCCCTTGGTAGTTGACCGAGCTAGAGCTACTGTTGTAGTTCAGTTCCCAGGTGTTCACCAGGGGAAACACGAACGTCGAACCGGCTCCGGTGAAGGAGTACTTGGTCGACTTCTTCGCGGTCAACCATCCCGCCTGGTAGGCGACGAGCAGGATGATAACGATGAGAATCACGACGACGATCGCAATGATCGGACCCGTTCGCGATTTCTTTCGTACGATCGTGTCCGCGGGCGGTGTGGTCGTAGCTGACTGGTTTGCGTTTGCGCTGCTCATAGCTTCCTGACCGACCCGGGGTCGGCGACGAACGGACGACTTGGAACGGGCCCATATAGTAGCCGGGCATAGAATATAGTTGACTCCATACCTCTCAGTAGCCGGCCGTACCTAGTGTAACTCAAAGCTATACGTCGCGACCCCGCGGATACGCGCGCCATCGGTCGAAGGCGCGGAGCTCGTCGTCGGTGAGCGGCGACCACGACTCCGGGCGGGCGAGCGCGTCGAGGTCCTTCGGCGTCCCGGGAGCGACAACGACCGACGCCACCGACGGGCGATCGAGGAGAAGTTGGACGGCAGCGACCGCCAGGATTCGCCGGCGACCTTCGGTGAGGAATCCGAGGCGCGTCACGGGTTGGAGTCGTTGTTCCATTGCTCGCGCATCGAGAGGCTCGGAGACCTGATGTCGGTCGAAAGGCCCCGCCCGGAGCCATCCGCCGTCGAGAAGCCCCCCAGCATGCGGGTTGGCGACGACGATGGACACACCTCCCTCGGACGCGGACGGTTGCGCCACCTCGAGCGTGGCGAGATCGAGAAGGCTCGCCTCGAGGTGGAACACGCTGGCTCCCTGCCGTACCGCGGCCCGACCAGGGCGGGGATCGAGAGAACCACGCGGAATGTCGATGCCCCATGGGCGGGTCGGACGGGCGAACTCGGGAGGGGGGGCGTCGTCGGCCGCATCTCTCCCGTCCCCCGAGATGGTGGCGAACGCATGCAGGGGTACGAGCGGTATCGCCTTCTCGGCGTCAGAGACGGAACCACCCCGTCCGGGCCCTGGAGGCGGCGGGCGCGTCGACGTGTTGTGCATCCCTGCTCGGAGGCGGGTGGAAGGTACTGGGTCGGGGGCCCGAACGAGGGTGGTGACCGAACTGGCTCCCTCCCCCAAGGCTTGGACCAGCACAGCCCGGTTCCCGTCGGGGTCCGGTCCGGTCGAGAGGTCCATGAGGTCGACGCCGAGGGCGTGAGCCTGCCGAACGAATCCGACGACCGCCGAATCGAGGCCCGGCGGTTGTTGAGCTCTCATCGCGCCGATATCGAGTCCGACGACCGACACAGCGGGGCCTCCGGGGACCAGTTCACGAGTTCGCATCGCTCCCCGAGCGGAGAACCTGTCCTACCCATGTAGTCGTCGCGCGTTGTCCGAGGTCGACCACCACGCTCCCTCCCTCAGGGTTGTTCTTATGGCCCGGGCGTTTGCGGCGTCGCATGTCCGCCGCGCCGTTACCGGGCATGGACCCTCGTCCCCTGGTCGAGCGGATACGACCCCATCGGCTCGACGGGATCGTGGGCAATCGGGAGGCCGTCCAACAGCTACGGGCCTGGGCCGACCGGTGGAGCACCGGCAACCGGCCACCTCGTTTCCGCGCGGCGCTCCTCGAGGGGCCGCCGGGGGTCGGAAAGACGACCGCGGCCCTCGCCCTCGCCCACGAGCACGGGTGGTCGATCGTCGAGATGAACGCGTCCGACGCGCGCAACCAGCGCGCCATCGAGATGGTGGCGGGGCGTGCCTCGCTGACGGCTACTCTGGGCGACGACGGTGTGTTCCGTCGGCCCGCGGAGGGCGGCCGGACGCTGATTGTGCTCGACGAAGCCGACAGCCTCACCGGACGGACATTCGAGGTCGGCTCCGAGCGCGCGGCCCCGGTCACGCTTCGAGAGTTCCTTCGAAGCCGGTACGTTACGATCGCCGCGCTGAACGCCGCGTGGGGTCTGGGAGCCCCCGGGGGGCCGAAGCTGTTCAGCGAGTGGTCCGATCTGCCCGCCTCGGGAGGTCGAGCGGCGTGGGGGCGACTTCCACCCGCCCAGCGCGACCTGGCCGAATGGAAGGCCGACGCGCGACCCCACGACTACTCCGACCGAGGGGGGCTTGGGGCGATTGTTCGCCTCGTCCGAGATACCCGCCAACCACTGATCCTGATCGTGAACGACACCGACCCGCTGTTTCGGAACGCCCCGGGACTTCGGGCGATGCTGACCTCGATCCGGTTCGGTTCGCCGTCCTCCCCGGAACTCAAGGCGTTCCTACGCTCGACAATCCTCCAGCAGTCGCTCCTCGTCTCCGGGGAAGCGCTCGACGGCATCGTCCGTCGCAGCCGGGGCGACGTGCGGGGAGCGCTCAACGACCTCGAGGTCGTCGCCGCCCTTCCGCCCGATCACGCCGCGGCGTTCCTCGGGGCGCGGGAATCGACCTCCGACCTCTTCGATTTCGTCGGTTCCGTATTCCGGGAACCCCGCTTCTACCGGTCCGTCGAGATCCGCGACCGCGCGGACGCATCACCGGACGACCTCTTCCCCTGGTTCGAGGAGAATTTTCTCCGGTTCGCGGCCACTCCGGAGCAGCGATGGGCGGGGCTCGAAGGTCTGGGACGGGCGGAACTGGCTCTCGCGCGGGCGCGCCGCGCGAGAGTGTGGGGACTGTGGAGCTTCGCGGGCGAGATCATGAGCGGGGGTTCGGCCCTGCGCGCCGCGGGGGATCGTGCCCCGCGGGACACGACCGTGGGATTCCCCCAGATCCTCTCCAGCATGGGACGCAGCCGGTACACCCGGCAGCTTCGTCAAGCGGCGGCGGGCAAAGCCGGGGCGGGGTTCCACGTCTCGCGCCGCAAGGCGACGGAGTTCGTCCTTCCGTTTCTCGAGGGATTGTTCGAGGAAGGCCCTCGCGCCCGCGGCTCGGCGACCCGCCTCAGATCCGCCGTGGCTGTTGTGGAGGCGCTGGGTCTGAGTCGGGAAGAGGTTGGGGTGGTCCTCGGCGTGGGGCCGGAGGATCCATTGGTCTCCCGGCTCGTGCCGCGTTCCCGCGACGGATCCGCCGTTGACTCGAACGGAGACGAGGCGCCGACGGAGAAACCCTCCCCCCGCGCCGGGGCCGACGAGAGCGGAGCCGGCTCACGTGCTGCGCCCGCGCGCCGGCGGGGTCAGCGTAGGTTGGGCGGGGGATAGTTCCCCCGCGTAGCCCCCTGTGACCGGGCTCGCCTTCGACCGGTCAATATCCCTCACCCTCCTCGTTGGGGTCTTCCATGGGGCTCGTGACCCGCCCAGTATCCGAGGTCGCCGCATGACCCTGACTCTCGACACCCTCGAATCCCAGCTCACCGATTCCGTCGCTCGTCTCAGCCGAAGCGTCGTTCGCGTCACCCGGGCGGCGACGCCCGCGCTGCGCGGCGACCGCAGCGGAATACCGGAAGCATCCGGGAGTGGGGTCGTGATCGACCCGCGTGGATTGGTCGTGACGAACGATCACGTCGTGCGGGGCGCGCCCTCCGTCCGGGTCGCGCTACCCGATGGACGTGAAGTCGCGGGAGAACGACTCGGCGAAGACGCCCTCACCGACCTGGCGCTGCTCCGCATCGGCCGCACCGACGTGCCCGCCGTCGAGCTGGGCGACTCGGACGCGCTCAAGGTCGGCCAGTTCGCCCTCGCCGTCGGAAACTCACTCGGGCTTCCGGGGGGACCCACGGCCTCCGTGGGCGTGATCAGCGCCTTGGGGCGACCGCTCCCCGGGTCCGATTTCGTCTTCGAGGGGCTGCTCCAGACGGACGCCGCGATCAATCCGGGGAACAGCGGCGGACCACTCGCCGATATCCACGGCCGGGTGATCGGCATCACCACCGCGGTCGCCCCGTTCGCCCAAGGAGTAGGGTTCGCGGTTCCCATCAACACGGTGCGACGGATCACGGACCAGCTCCTGGTCCAAGGTCGCGTCGCACGACCCTGGCTCGGGATCATGGGCGTCGCCCACCCGTCGCCCGGAAGCGAGCCCGGCATCGATCTCGCCAGCGTCATCGCCGGAAGCCCGGCGGATCTCGCCGGACTCCGAGCGGGGGACCGGATCCTCGCCGTCGGAGGTAAGGGGTCGGCCACGCTTCGCGACCTCCTGCGCCGGCTCTCCGAGCTTCCGCTCGGCGGGGCCGTCGACCTGACCTACCGACGGGCCGGGAGCGTCCGCCGCACGGTCGTGCGGATCATGGAGCCAACCGCGCCGCGCGCGCGCTGACTTCCCCAGGCTCGATCCGACGAGTCGGTCGATCCGCCCGGCTCAACCGGGCAAGAGCTTGGGATGGACCCGGATCTCGACGTTCCCCGCCAGGGCCTTCGAGATCGGGCACCCCGTGCCGGCCGACTTCGCCGCTTCGTCGAACTGGGCCGCCGTCGCACCGGCAACGACCCCGTCGACGTGGAGATCCATCGTGGTGACCTTCCATCCATCGCCGACCTTGTCGAACGTGGCGACGGCCTTCACGGTAACGCGGGTCGAGGGCAGCTGCATCTTGGCGAGCGTGTTCGAGAACGCCATCGCGTAGCAGCTCGCGTGCGCCGCGGCGAGGAGTTCTTCCGGGCTGGTGCGGTTTCCGAGTTGCTCGGTCCGGGCCGACCAGCTGATCCCGACCTCGGGCCAAGCGCCGCCACCGGGTTTGACCCGTCCTTCGCCGTGCAACAGGTCCCGTTCCCACGTCGCCACCGCCGTGCGTTCCGCCGCCATGGGCGCACGCACCAAGGCGCGTGATTTAACGGGCGCTCAGGGTCGGCCCTCGATTCCACGCGATCCGGGGGACCTCGGGTCCTCCGGCTAGGGAGGAACGAACTCGTCGGGGGTCTCCTTCCATTCGGCCGGCATGTAGCAGAGAAGCTGAGGTCCCTCGAGTTTGGCCCGTTTCCACGCGACGAAGGTGACCCAGGCCGAGAGGGCGGCCATCGCGGTCGCCCCGGCGAGCGGAGGCACCAGGACCCAGCCGAACCGGTCGAACGTTTGGACGGCGGGGTTCGGGCCCACGAGGGCGATCGCGGGTCCGCTCGACACCGTCACCGCGAGATGGGTGGAGGCGGACGCGGCATCTCCATGGACGTCGCTCACGCCGACGTTCACCAGGTAGTCGCCCGGCGCGTTGAACCGGCACGAGATGTTCGACGTCGTCGGGGCACCGCAGGTCGCCGGAAGCCCGGTCCAGACGAACTGGATCGTGCCGGCCCCACCGAAGCTGGTCGCGACGAACGTGGCGTTCGAGCCCATCGCGACGGGCGTCGGTACGACGGTGAGCTGCACGACGAGCGGGGGGTAGGCCACGTTGATCACGAGCGAGGTGAACACGGTCGCGCCGCGAGCGTCATACGCGTTCAGCTGGGCCCGGTAGCTGCCGCCCACCGCGTAGGCGTGGGTCGTCACCGAGAGGTTGCTCGGAAGGGAAGCGTCCCCGAAGTGCCAGATGAACTTGTACGGCAGGATCCCCCCCTGAGCGATGGCGTCGAAATTGACGGTCGCTCCCGGAGCAACCGTGGTCGGGGTCGCCGCGATACTGTCCGAGAACGGGTGGACGAAGATCCAACTGGCCGAAGCTAGCGCGCCCGCCGCCGAACCTCCGAAGAGGAGCGTGTAGCCGTCGACGAGGTCGTACGCTCCGGCCGCGCCGCTCCGGGGGGTCGGCGAGCGGCCGATCACCGGGGTGAGGTTCGTCCAGACCCCCTGGTTGAACAGCCAGGTGTCGCTCATGACGGTCCCGTTCGCCGTACCGCCGAACAGCATGGCGGCGGCGAAGAACTTGTCGAAAACGAGGGTGCCGTCGGACCGACCGGCGGGGGAGGCGGCCCCCGTGGCGGCGATCCTCTGCCAAGCGTTCGACGTGAAGGACCACGAGTCAGCGAGGGTGGCGCCTCCCGCGTCGCGTCCGCCGTACAGGAGAACATAGCCGGACGACGGGTAGTAGGTCGCCATGGCACCCGCCCGGGCGGCCGGGGTCGGGCTGTTGCCGCCGGTGACGGGTTGCCAGGCACCGTTGTAGAAGACCCAGGTATCACCGAGGGTCGTTCCGTTGGCGGCGACGCCCCCGAAAAGGACGACCTCGCCGTCCCGCCAGTCGGAAGCGAGGGCGGCGGAGCTACGGGCCGGGGGGCTGGCTCCGCCCGCGGTGACGACTTGGTGCCACTGACCGGTGCGGAAGATCCAAGTGTCGGAAAGTGGACCCGCCGCGGAGAGCCCGCCGAACAGCACGACCGCGTGGGACGTCGGGTCGTAGACCATCGCGGCGCCCGACCTCGCCGGCGGGGCGACGGTGAGGTTGGTCGTCAGGTTGGCCCAGCCGCCGTGCAGGTACGTCCACGTGTCGCCCTGCGGGCAGGCCCGGCCGCAACCGCCGAAGAGGACCACGTAGCCGTCCATGGAGTCGTAGGCGGCGCTCGCGCCGGTACGGAGCGTCGGGATCGCTCCGGTCGTGGACGGGAGGTGGGTCCACGTGCCCGACGAAGGCGTCGTCGCGCCGAACGTCGACGCGGCCGCCGAGGGAACCAAGGGGTTGCCCGTGCGCGCGTGGGCGGCGGGGGAGGCGAGGTGGAGCCCCCCGAATCCGCCGAACAGCGCGAGGGCGACGGTCGCGATCGCAGCGACCGTCCAGAGAGGACGGTGCGACGCTGTCATACGTATTAATACGTGTTTGTACGGGTAGGGTATTTGGAGCCTCCGCGCTAAATTGTACCTGCGCGGGAGCCCTCCAGCCGGTCCGAACGCCGAAACTTGAGCGGCTGAGGTCTAAATACGCCGGGTCGGCTTCGCGGTCGGATGAGTTCTCAACCGGGTCCTACTGAGGGTCCGATGGAGCCGTTCAAGATCAAGGTCGTCGAGCGACTGCCGATCCTCGACCGGGCGGCCCGGGAGGCGGCGCTCGAACGGGCCGGCTACAATCTGTTCAATCTGCGCTCCGACGAGGTGACGATCGATCTTCTGACCGATTCCGGGACCTCCGCGATGAGCGACCGCCAGTGGGCGGGGCTCATGGTCGGGGACGAGACGTACGCCGGGAGCCGGAACTACGCCCACTTTGAAGAGGTCGTGCGGAAGCTGACCGGGTTTCCGCAGGTCGTTCCGGCCCATCAGGGCCGCGCGGCCGAGCACCTCTTGCTCTCGGTCCTCCTCCGCCCGGGCCAGATCGTCCCGAACAACATGCACTTCGATACCACCCGCGCCCACGTGGTCCACCAGGGCGCCCGACCGCTGGACCTCGCGATTGCGGAGGCGTACGATCCGCGCTCCCTCCACCCGTTCAAAGGGAACGTCGACGTGGCCCGGCTCGAGCGGCTTCTGACGGACGAGGACCCGTCACACGTTCCCCTCGTGATGGTCACGATCACCAACAACACCGGCGGGGGGCAACCGGTCTCGGTCGCGAATCTCCGCGAGGTCTCGGCCGTGGCGCATCGTCACGGTGTGCCGCTCTACCTCGACATGTGCCGCTGGGCGGAGAACGCCTACTTCGTGCGGGAGCGGGAACCGGAGTTCGCCGACCGGTCGATCCGGGAGATCGGTCGGGCGATGTTCGACCTTGCGGACGGCGCCACGATGAGCGCGAAGAAGGACGGCCTCGTCAACATCGGCGGCTTCGTGGTGACGCGCGATGCCCAGCTCGCCGCGCGGATGAAAGAACAGCTGATCCTCTTCGAGGGGTTCCCGACGTACGGGGGACTCGCGCGACGGGATCTCGAGGCGATGGCGATCGGTCTCGAGGAGGCGACCGAACTGCCCTATCTCGAGCACCGGATCGCTCAAGTCCGCTACCTCGCGGGCAAGCTCGCGTCGGCCGGAGTCCCGGTGTTCCAGCCTCCCGGCGGACACGGGGTGTACATCGATGCCCACCGGTTCCTCCCCGATGTTCCGATTTCCCAGTTCCCTGGGCAGGCCCTCGTGGTGGAGATCTACCGGGAAGGCGGCGTTCGAACGGTCGAGATCGGTGAGGTGTTCCGGGGACCGAAGGACCCGGCGGACCGGACCCCGAGCCTCGAGCTCGTCCGTCTCGCGATCCCGCGGCGGGTCTACACGGCCTCGCACCTCGACCACGTCGCGCGCTCGGTGCTCGCCGTCTGGGAGCGACGTGCCTCGATCCGGGGGCTCGCGATGGTGGAAGCCCCCGAGCGGCTGCGCCACTTCACCGCGCGATTCGGCCCGCTCCCGTCGCCCGCGACGACCCCGCGCGGGTCCAAGCGTCCCGCGCGGGCGCGCTAGGATCCGCGGGCGGCCGACCGGAGTCGCGCTCGATAGTAACACTCCGGCGATACAATCCTATATGACCTAGAAACGAGGTCGTGGGCTGCCCGATACTCTCGGGGGAGGAAACGAACATGGGATGCGGACGGTGGAAGGTGGCGTGCGACGACGGATTCGAGGTCATCTCGAAGGACCAGAAGGAGCTCGTGGCCCTCGTGCAGTGGCACACGAAGAACACCCACCACAAGGACACCACCCACGACGAAGTCCTCAAGATGGCCCGGCACCCGTAGATCGGGTCGCGCGGGGCCGCTTGTCGTAACCCTTTCTCTCTTCTTCATCACCTCCCTTTTTTCTGCGTAGGACCCGGTCGCCGACCGATCGCTCGGCTTCAGCCGAGCCGCGCCCCCGGCGGGACGACGCTCGCCGATTCGGCCCGGCTCGTCGCCCGCACCCCCCGGCGAGGAGGCCGGCGGCGGCTCTGTCGGACGAGGACCACCGCGGCGCCGCCCCCGACCAGGAGGAGCAGGAGGAGCACGACGGTTCCATGGCCCGTTCCGGCCGGAGCGGGTCGGGCCGGCTGCCCGAGCGACCGCATCGACGCTTTCGCCTGCGCGACGCCCATCGGCACGGCGGTGACGCTTTTTCCCGACGACGGGGTCGTCTGCTGGGAATCGACCATGTGGCGCGCGGGCGAGTAGACCGCGCGCGTCGGCGCCGCGGTCGCGGGCGTTGCCGCGGCCGCGGCCGGGCGCTCCGACACGGCGTTCGTCACGCCGGCACTGTGCGTGGGGTCCTGGCCGGGAAGGACGACCAAGCCGTTCGCTACGAGAACGTTCGAGCCGTTCCCGTTCTCCACGGTGATCACGTAGTCCGTCTCGTTCTGACCGTTCGGGTACACGATCGTCGTCGTCCCCGTCACCGCGAGGTGCAGGCGGACCGGGGCGGTCACGTTGACCGCGACGGCGCCGGAGTTGCTCGCCGAGTAGGTCGCACCACTCCCCGCCTTGGCGGTCACGAGGGACGCATACGACGCGGCCCCGCGGAAGGCGACCGTTGAGTTCGCCCACCAGCTCTTCCCGACAAAGAGGGGTCCTTCGATGATCGGGAGCGCGGGCGTGAAATTCGCCCGGAGGTCGATGCCGACGAACGCCTGCTCACTGATCGCCCCGGTGTCGTACCGGATCGTCGTCGTGTTGGGGGCGGTCGACGTGACGTTCGGGTAGTTCACGGCCGCGAGCGAGATGTTGACCGCGCGGGCGAACGCGACGTGCTCGTTGACGACCGCGAGCGAACCGTTCGGGCCCGCGGTGTAGTTGACGAACGCCAGGTAGACGCTCAGCACCTCGATCGACGCGGCGAGGCTGAGGTTCATGGGGGCGAGCGGGATCGCCGCGCCCGCCGGGTAGGTCCCGGCGACGGGGAACGTCCCGGTCGCGACCAGGTTGAGCTTCTCCACCTGAAGCTCGGCGGCCTGTACCGTTACGTACCGCGCGGTCGCGTTGGGGCTCGTGAGGTTGACGATCGCGTACACTGCGTAGCCGAGCGACGCGCTCTCATCGACAGCAAGGTAGGCGCCGTTCGTCGTCAGGTTGCCGCCGACGAGGGCCTGGGAGGCGTTGTAGGCGCCGAGGAACTGGGCGGAGATCGAAACGTTCGCGATCGCCCCCCACGCCCAGCTCCCGGTGGGACCCGCGGCGGCGGAGGTCATCGCCATCGGAGCCAACGTTCGCTGGGTCGCCGGGGTCGCGGCCGCCGACGGCGCCCCCCCGACGGCCAGGAAGATCGTCGCACCACCGAGCAGGACGAGAAGCGCGGCGACGCCCCCCATGCCACGGGCGGTCGTTCGGCGCGGGCGCAGCGCGGCGTTCGGCGGGTTCTCTGCGGTCGTAGGGTTCACCAAGGACCTCTACGTCCGGGGGGTCGATGGTCGGTCCGGCACCATCGCTCCGGTCGTGTCTTTCGGAGGGTCTTATCTACCGGACGGAAGAGGTTCGGGCGTGGTGGACCCGTCCGGGGTCGAAGACCCGATCTCCGCGATCTTCGACCTCGCCGACCGCGCGGCCGAGATGGCTCCCACGGTCCGCCGGATGTACCGGTACACCGCGACGATCCTCGTCATCTGGATCATCGTGACCGCGTTCGTCACCTTCGCCACCCTCGGCTCGGCGCTCTGGCTCGCCGTCCTGAGCTTCCTGGGACTCGTCGCGGGGGTGATTGCGCTCACCCTGCTCCGTCGGACGGACCGGTTCTTCGGCTCGTTCGTCCTGCGCCACCGCTCGATCCGGCTGGTGCGCGACGCCGATCCGATCGTGAAGGTACCGGACGGGCGGACCCCCGTGGAGCGTCTGGGCCGGTACCTGATCCAATCGAACCCTCGGGTGGGAGCCACGGTCGGGGAGGATCCGGCCTCGATGAGATACCGCGTGGTCCTCCCCGCGGCCGGAGAATCGCGCCCCTTCGACCTCGTCGTGGTGCGCCCGGCCGGCGCAGCGTGGCGGGCGTTCGGCCGCGGCGAGACGGGATTCGCGATCCTCGCCCGGGTCACCGGAGAATCGGTCACGATCGACGACCTCCGCCGGATGGAGGCCGACGCCCTTGCCGTCGCCCCGCCGCTCGGGGCCGCGGTGGTCCGACTGATCCTCCTCCGCCCCAAGCCCGGCCCCCTGCCCGAGGAGGCCTACGAGTACGCGGTCGGTCACCCGGTCGTCTTTCGCCGGGCGTTCGGCAGCTTTCGCGCCAATCTCGAGGTGATCACAGAGAATCCGGACGGAACCTACGACTTCGTTCCCCATGTGCTGGGGGTCCCGTAGGCGCCGTTGGGGTCGGCCGGGGCGGAGGCCCACTCAGCCCTTCATCCACTCCGGCAGGTGGACGTACCGGTAGTGCTGGTCGAGTTCGGAGCGGTAGAGGTCGCGGTAGAACTGGTTGTACTTGCGCAAGTGCTCGACCCCCTCCGACGTGATGCGGATATCGTAGCCCCGCTCGTCCTTCGTGACCGTGGCGTACCGTTCCTCCGTAAGGAACTCGAGGACCTTCTCGGTCATGTGGGAATTCGACCGTATGGCGTGGAGCACCTCCTCCTTCGAGATGCGGCCCTGATAGGTCCGGAGCGCGACCTCCGCTCGGCGGACCACGTCGTCCTGGCGGAGGTCCAGATTGAGTTCGGCGAACAGGCGGGCGAGCGCGATGTAGGCGTAGATGCGATAGCCCTTATACCGCCGGTCCGCCACCGGCCTCGTATCAGGTGCTCGAGCTAGTTATGACTAGGTGCTGACGCGGATATACGGGCCCGGACCATGCTAGGGGGGGTCCGATGTCGACGCCGCACGGGGAGGGTCGCCGACGAGGCCGCTGGCCGGACGTCGTCTCGGTGATCGCTCTCCTCCTGTTGCCGCTCCTCTTCGGGGCGGTCCTCGGATGGTACGACGTGAATCCGCCGTAAGCCGAGCGGTTCTCTCCCACCGGGTCAGAAGCGCACCAGCTGCTCTCCGGTTTTCCAGATAGTACGCTCGTCGTCGAGATCGCGGCCCCGGCCGGCAGCCAACCCGCCGCGAGCTCGGTGAGTCTCCTGTGGAACCGGATGAACTCGACGTTGACGAAGTCCACGATCGAGTTCCGCCACGACACGTACTCGGCGGGCACGGCGTCCTTCACGGTTTCCGACCTCTGGAACCTGGAGACGTCGGTCCGGACGACGTGGCCCGGTCCGGGTCAGATGGCGTTGTTCTACCTGTTCGTCCACGGTACGTACGCGCCGGATTCCTCGGTGATCGGACTCGCGTACTACGGGAGCTCGATCGCCGTGTTCCCGTCCACGATCGCATCCGCGGCGGGCGGGAGTTCGGACGCGGTCACCAGCACGGTCATGATCCACGAGTTCGGCCACGAGCTCGGGCTGGTCGGGATCGTCGGGAGCGCGCCGAACGAGGACCCCGCCCACCCGTACCACTCGGCGGACCCGAACGACGTGATGTACTGGGCCGTCGACACTACGGCGCTGTTGTCAGGGCTCCTGGGCGGCGGGCCTCCGACGCAGTTCGGGGCGGCGGACATGAGCGACCTCAGTACCGTCCGCTCGACGATCATCCCCCTCGAGATCCTGCCCTGGGTCGTCCTCGCAGCCGCGCTCGTGGGTGCCCTCGCGGTCGTGATTCTGATCCGCCGACGGCGGACCACGTGATCGACCGCCCGGCGAGGGGACGGCGCTGCGGTGCCCGTTCGCAACGGTCATCTGCCGGGGTCCCCCCACCGGCCCTAGGGCACATCCGCGCATGCTGAACGAGCTCGGCTTCTTCCTCGCGGTGACCGTGAGCGTCTTCGCGATCGTCGACCCGTTCGGAGCCCTCCCGTTCTTCGTCGGATTGACCGACGGATTCACCGAGGCGGACCGGGCGGTGGTGCTGCGGAGGGCGGTGATCGTGCTCGGCGCCACGCTCGCGCTGTTCGCGCTCGCCGGGCGCTTCCTGTTCGCGGCGTTCGGTTTCACGCTCGCGGCGTTCGAGATCGCCGGTGGGATCCTGCTCTTCCTCGTCGCGTACGAGATGCTGCAGGGACAGATGGCCCGCGCGAAGATGACGCCCCAGGACCGGGAAGAGGCGTTGGCCCGACGGGATGAGATTTCGATCGTTCCCCTCGGGATCCCCCTGCTCGCGGGGCCCGGGGCGATCTCGACGGTGTTGATCTACGCCGGCACGGCGGGCGCGGACCCGGTCGCCCTCTTCGCGACGCTCATCGCCGTCGCGATCACGACCGGAGCAACGTTCGTCGTCCTACGCTTCGGTCACCCGATCTTCCGGGCGATGGGGCGCCTCGGGGTGATGGCGCTGACCCGGGTGATGGGGCTCATCCTGGCCGCGGTCGGCGTCCAGTTCGTGATCAACGGCGTGATCGCGACGATCGTGATGCTCCACGCTTGACCGGGCGGGTGGCGGTTCGGCGGCCCTTCGCCGGCGACTTCGGGCCGGGTGGCCGCGCGGCCGGGGCGCGCTTCACCGAGGGGGGCGAAGCTCGAGAGGCGGCGGTCCGCGCCCGCGCCTTCTCGACCATGTCGATGACGACGGTGTTCGGCGTGCGGGGATTCCGGTCGACCGACCAGACCATCTCCCCCGCGCGGACCGGGACCGGTAGGTCGTTCTCGGCCGGGGGGAACGCGCACTCGTAGGCGTCGGTGTAGGCGCAGTACGGGTTGAACGCGCGATTGAAGTCGAGCTCGTACTCGTCGGTCTCGTTGAGGTCGAGCGTGAGGTACCGCCCCGGCCCGTAGGTCTCCTGCCCGGACGTCCCGTCCCGGAACGGTACGAACGCCGCCAGACCCACCCCCTCCCCGGCGTGGTAGATCCGGAGGTGGAGCTTCCGGCGCACGAGCGTGAATTCAAGCTCTCCGAGGAACCGCATCGTCGATTCGCCATCCCGGTTCGTGCGCAGGAACGCTTCACGCGGGAGGTCGAGGCGCTTCAGCGTCGCCCGGACGCGGAACTGTTCATCGATCGGATAGTAGCGCAGTCCCCGGAACCCGACGACGGTTTCGGCCACGAACGGCGACTCCGGGTGCCGGGCCATGAACTCGTCTTTCATGCGGCGCTCGGTCGCGACCTCCTTTTCGTACTCGTCCATGGTCGGTCGGGCGAGGGCCGGCGCGTCTTAAGAGGACGCCGTTGCCCGGGCCTCTCGTCCGACGGAACGGGCGACGTCGGTGGGGAAGACCGCGACCACGACGAAGTTCGGTTCGTCCACGATCTCCGCGATCCGTAGGCTCCCGACGAGGCTCGTGAGCAGGTAGCTCTCTTCCGGCGTGAGTCCGAATCTGGCGAGAAGTTCGATCAGGTTCTCGACCGCGGCCTCGGCCGCCCGGTGAAGGTCGGGACCGATGCCGGAGGCGCTGACGAATTCCCCCGCCGGCGACGCCTCGATCGCGCCGGTAGCGCGCGGAAACGGAGGTGCTCCACCCGGAACCAGGTCCACCCGTAAATGTACCGTCGCCTCGGTCTCGATACCCGTGCCGCAGACTTCGCCGTCGCCCTGCAATGCGTGCGGGTCTCCGATCGACAGGCCGGCGCCGGCGCGGAACACCGGGAGGTGGACGCGACTACCGGCTCGGTGGAGCCGGTTGTCCATGTTCCCCCCGAACGACTGCGGCGGAATCATCGGATACTCGCCACGGGCCGGTGCCGTCGCGATCACGCCCACCATCGGCGTTAGGGGCAGCCGAACCGGTCGGAGGAATCCTCGCCGCGGCGTCGCGAAACCCCCCTGAACGTCCCACACCACGAGATCCGTATCGAAGCGGTTCTTGAGGAGTCCAAAGTCGCGAAAGATCCCCGACCACCCCCAGTTCCCCACGCGAATGTCGAGAAGTTCGACCACCAGGGCGTCCCCGGGTTGCGCCCCGACGACATCGATCGGTCCCACGGCGGGATCGACTTTCGCGAGATCCATCGCGACCAGTTCGGCGCGGGTGGCCTGCGATGAGATCTGGCCCCCCGACGAGTCCGGGACGCGAACTTCAACCTCGGTTCCGGGCTCGATCGTGAGGATCGGCGCTCGCCCCGCGGTCCATCGTAGCTGGAGGTTCTCGGTGAGGTGGCCGTCGAGCGCCCGGACCACGATCGGTGTCCCCGTTGAACGGAGGCTCGCGGCGGTATGAGATTCGCGCCGAGATCCGTAGGGATCCCCGGCATGAAATTTGGGGGGACGGGGGCTCCTCCCGTGTCGGTTCAGGTCGCAAGGGCCGGGAGGGTGGCCGGTGACCCGAGGACGAGGTAGAGTCGCTTGTTCTTGGCCCCCTTGTTCTCGATTCGGTCCAGGCGGACCGCGCCGACCTCCCGGGTCGACCGAACGTGGGTCCCCCCGTCGGCTTGGACATCGTATCCGACGATGTCGATCAATCGGACCTCCGTGACGTCGGGCATGAGATCCGCCGCCACGCGAACGAGGGACGGGTCCTTTTCGGCCTCCGCGCGGGGCAGGAAGCGCACCGCGATCGGATGGTCCTCCACGACCACGCGGTTCACCTCCGCGATGAGCTCCTCCGCGACCGATCGGTTGAATTCGGGCATCGAGAAATCCGTGCGCGCTCTATCCTCGTAGATCTGGCCCCCCGTGATCCCGGCCCCGAACTTCCGGAAGACGGCCCCGCTGAGGAGGTGGAGACAGGTGTGGTAGCGCATGTGTTGGTAGCGACGGGCCCAATCGATCTCGGCGCGTACCCGGGTCTGCAGCTCCGGCGGGGAGGTAGGTTCGACCTGGTGAACGATCCCTCCCGGGGACTTCGTGACGGCGGTCACTTTCCAGACGGAGCCGTCCGCGGCCGTGAGGCTTCCCGTGTCACCGGGCTGGCCCCCGCCGTCCGGATAGAACACGGTCGCGTCGAGCACGACACCCCCATCGTGGACGGCGACAATGGCCCCGTCGCAGCCTCGACGATAGGCATCGGTCAGGTACAGCGCCTCGGTCATGCTGGCCCCACCCGCCCTCGCCTCATCCGCCCGCCGGCCGTGCTCCCGGACGTGTGCGGCAGGTGACTATAGCGGAAAGGTATATGTTCCAATAACCGGAGAACAGCCCGTGCGCTCCGGAGGCGTAGAGGTCCACGGCGACCCCCACGGAGCTGCCGGCACGAGCGCCGTCGTGGTCGCGCTGTTGCTGACCGTTCTCATAGCCAGCGTGATGGCGCCCGCCCAGGGCACCTACGGAAAATCGAACGCACCGCGGTTCCACATCGCCACGGTGCACACGGTGCGCCCCTCGGGGGGACATACGTCACCTCCCCACCTCGGCTTGGTGGGCAAGGTCCATCCGCTCCAGGCCAGCGATTTCTACACGCAGGAGGGGATGACGATCGCCGAGACGAACGGTGCGAATACGGTCGGCGTCGCGACCCTCACTGAAAATGTCCGGGCGGTGACCAGCCCGTACCCGATCGCCTACGAGCTCAACGGCCTCACGGACGTGGGCGACTGGGTCCAGATCACGCTGGACGACAACTGGCCGGGATGCCCCGGATTCGCCGAACTCATGGAGGTCTGGTCGAACACGCAGGGGAGCGGGCCGGTCGTCTGCGACACGACGATCTCGTACTCGGCGGGGGACATGATCCAGCTCGAGCTGAATTTCACCTCCAGTGGCAACATCTGCATGGACTTCACGAAGGTCGCGACGAACACCAAGCACGTCGTGTGCCAGGCCCCGCCGGACGCCGGTGCGACCAAGTGGATTTTCCTGAACACGCTCTCCAACACGAACGGGTTCTACACGGGCCCCATGACCGAGATCATCAACCAGACGGCGAGCGCGTGCCCGGATTACACGATCATGCCCGCGCTCACCTACCTGTATCCTACGAACTTCGTCGTCACCCAGGAGACCCCCTGGTCGGACGAGTTCAACCTGTTCGGCGGTGCGTGCTACATCAGCGGGTACGGCCTCGACACCTACAGCCCGGGCGACATGACGACCCATTATTTCGATACCGCCTCGGGAACGGGGTTCGGCCCGCACTGGTCGGGCGGCCAGAACTTCTCGATGGTCAACGCCAGCTTCGGCTGGCGGTACGAGACCGACCCGAACGCGATCACCTCCGTGACCCCCTCCGCCTACCCCGCCCTCGTCCTGCCGGGCCACCCGTCGACCCTCAACGCGACGATCGTCGGCGGTGCGACGCCCCTCCAGACACTTTGGTACCTGAACGGCACCTCGCTCGGGTACCACCCGGTGAGCTGGAGCTGGACCGCTCCGGCGGTGCCCGGTCAGTACGTGTTCACCGTCTACGCCATCGACGCGGAGAAGAACGTCTTCGGTCCTTCCGGTCCGGTCACCGTCAACGTCGTCGGTCCGCTCACCGCGACCGGGATCAGTTTGTCGCCGCTCACGGGCACCCTCGACCTCGGCCAGAGCGTCACCTTCATCGCCCGGTACTCCGGTGGCATTCCTCCGTATCATTTCGCCTGGTCGGGGCTGCCTTCGGGTTGCTCGTCGTCGGACCTACCCCGCCTTGCGTGCACCCCGACCGCGATCGGTCAATCGTCGGTCCAGGTCGCCGTCACCGATTCGAACGGCTCCCTCCGCCACGCGGGCCCGGTGACGATCCAGGTGGTCCCGGACCCGTCGGTGAGCCTCGTCGCGAGCGGTGCGAGTTTCGACCTCGGCTCGGCCGTGATCCTCACCGCGAGCGCGTCGGGCGGTACGGGGACGTACACCTACACCTGGTCGTTCCTTCCGCCCGGGTGCACCTCGCTCAACGCCAGCCGGATCCGGTGCGTTCCGATCGCCCCCGGCGGATTCGGGGTCTACGTGACCGCGAACGATACCTCCGGCTTCTCCACGTTCGGCGGCCCCGCCTCGTTCTCGATCGCGCCCGATCCGTCGGTGACCGTGCACGTCAACCGCAGTCAGGTCGAGGTGAACGAGAGCCTGATGATCTCGGCCATCGTCCAGGGCGGCAGCGGCGGCGTCGTCCTGAGTTGGACCGGACTGCCCACGGGCTGCGTCGCGTCCAACCTGTCGCAGATCGTCTGCACGCTCAGCGGCTCGGGCAACTTCAACATCGGTGCCAGCGTCCGCGACGCGGCGGGGTACAGCTCCCGCGCCCCACCCGTACAGGTCCAGGTCTTCCCGATGCTCACCGCCCGGCTGAGCGCTCAGCCGACATCGGTCGCCTCGGGCGGTAGCACCGTACTCTCGCTCAACGCTTCGGGCGGGATCCCCAACCTCGCGTTCCACTGGAACGGCCTCCCCGGCACGTGCGTGCTCAACTCCAACCGGCTGACCGCGACGTGCACGGCCACACCGGCGGGCACCTACACGGTCCAGGTGCTCGTGACCGACAGCACGGGGGTCGCCCGATCGACGTCCGTTACGTTCACCGTCCTTCCCGGCCCCTCCGGCAATTCGGGAGGGCTGCTGGGCGGGGGGATCTTCCTGCCGCTGCTGATCGCCCTAGTTTTGGTCGTGGCGATCTTGGGGATCGCGCTCGCGGTCCGTTCCCGGCGGCGGCCTCCGCCCGAACCCGCCGTCGTGGCCGAGATCGATGCCCCGTGGGGCGAGTGAACGAACCTACAGGTAGCCGAACTGGCGTTTCGCGAAGTCGGACATCCGCTCCGGGGTCCACGGCGGTTCCCAGACCATGTCGACGGTCGCTTCCTTGACCTCGGGAACCTTCTCGACGGCCGCCTTGACCTCTTCCGCCAGGATGCCCGCGACGGGGCACCCGGGCGCGGTGAGCGTCATCTTGAGGGTGAGCTTGTCGTCGTGCCAGTCGAAGCCGTAGATCAGGCCCAGGTCGACGATGTTCATCGGGATCTCGGGGTCGTAGACCTTCTTCAGGTTCTCGAGGATCTTCTTCTCGCTCTCGGCGTGCGGCCCGCTCACGAGCGGCGCCCCGCCGGCCGGGGAGGGCACGGTCGCGGGCGGCGCGGCCGCCGCCGACTCGACCGTCGTTCCGTTCGACGCGCTCATGGGCTCGACACGACGCCGGCGGCTATAACCTCCCGCCCGAGGCCCGAGCGCGCAAGCCGTTTATTCGGCTTCCGGGTCGGACGAGCGTGATCGATGTTCACGCCCAGCTCCCCCGGTTCGGTCGGCTGAGCCTACGGCGCGTCGGGGTGACCGGGATCAAGAAGCCGCTCGCCGTCCAGCGGGCGGACCGGGTGATCACGCTGACCGCTTCGTTCGCCGTCGCGGTCGACCTCCCCTCGGACCGCAAGGGCTCCGACCTCTCCCGGAACGCGGAGCTCCTGGCGGAGCTCGTCGACGCGACAGCGACGCGCCCCGTCGCGAGCCTCGAATCGGCCTGCTCGGAGATCGCGGGCGAGCTGCTCCGGCGTCATCCGTACGCCAAGGTCGCGGAAGTGAGCGCCTCCGCCGAGTACTTTCTCGCGCGCGGCATCTCGGAAGACCGACGCAGCTACGAAGACTACCTCCTGCTCGCCGAGGCGCGCGCGGTGCGGAACGGGGAGGGGATCGAGCTGTTCCGGGCGATCGGCGCGGAGGCCGTCGGCATGACCGCGTGCCCGTGCGCGATGTCCACGTGCCGGGAGCGGCTCGAAAAGGAGTTCCCGCTGCTCGCCGATCCGTCGCTCAAGGATCTCCCCATCATCACGCACAACCAGCGGAACCGGACCCGGCTGGTGTTCGATCTGCCTCCGAGGGTCGAGATCGAGGCCGACGCGATCCTCGACGCGATCGAGGAGGGCCAGTCGTCGCCGACGTTCGCGATCCTGAAGCGCGGGGACGAGGCGACGGTCGTCCTGAACGCGCACCGGAACCCCAAGTTCGTCGAGGACGTGCTCCGCAGCCTCTTGAGCGGGGTCGTGCGGAGGTTCCCCCAGCTGCCGCCGGAGGTCAACATTCGCGCGAGCACCGTGAGCGAAGAATCGATCCACAAGTACGACGTGATGGCGGCCAACGAGCTGACCCTGGGCGACCTCCGGCGCCAGGTCGCCGCGTAACGGCCCCCGCGGGACAACGGCCGTGGTCGACGCCCTCACGGGACTCCGGCGTCGGCCCGGTCGGACCGCCGCGACCGCGTTCGGCATCGGTCTCGCGACGGCGCTCGTCGTGCTGCTGCTCAGTCTCGCCTCGGGGATCCAACAGAGCTCTGCCCAGCTCGCTACGGCGAGCGGGGTCGACCTCCTAGCCGCGAGCGCGAACACGTCGATCACGAGCGCGTCGTTCCCACCGGTCGAGTCGGCGCACTACCTCGCCGGGGCGATGGGTCGGAGCGACCCGAACGTCGCGACGGCGAGTCCGTGGCTCGTCACTCCGCTCATTTTCGGCAACACGTCGCTCCGTACCGCGGCGAACGCCTCCCCGAACGGTGCCGCGATCCCGCCGGGGTGGGAGCTCGACGGGGCCGCCTCGATCGGCTGGATCCCGGGCCGGAACGCCGGCCTCGAGGTCCCGACGGTCTATGCCGGACCGGGCTTCAGCGACCCGGGAGACCCCCACTATGCCGGCGGAACCTACGCGGGTCCCACCACGCACGAGGTCGTCCTCGACCAGGGGCTCGCCTCCCTGCTCAACGCCACGGTCGGCGCTACGGTCTGGGCGAGCCCGCAGGCCGCGGCCGGCCCATCGGCCGTGGCCGGCTGGTACCGGAACGCGAGCGCGTTCCACGTGGTCGGCCTATCGGGACCGTACTTGTTATTCCCCTCGAGCTCGCTCGGGTTCTTCTATCTCTCGGAACTCCAGCAGCTCCTGGGGCCGAGCGCCACCCGGGGGGACCATGCCTCGCTCGTCCTCCTGCACCTCGCGGACCCGACCCAGGCCGCTCGCGACCAATCGATCTTGACGACGGCGTTCCCGAACCTGACCGTCTTCAGCCTCGGCAACATCCTCGGCGCGGTCGAACAGGGCGTCTCGATCTACCGGACCTTTGGCACCTTGATCGGGCTCGTGGGCGTGGTCGTCGCGACGCTGTTCACGACGACGGTGCTCGCGATCTCGGTCGACGAGCGGAGCCGCGAGATCGCGATCCGACGCGCGATCGGATTCCGTCGGGCGTCCGTCGGCTGGCTGGTCGTGCAGGAGGCGCTCGTGCTGGGGGCGCTCGGGCTCGCGGTCGGGCTCCCCGTCGGCCTCGCCGGCGCCTTCGCGGTCAACGGGTTCCTCGTCCATCTCGTGAACGGATTGCCCGCCGGATTCTCCTTCGTCGCGGTCGACCCCCTCGTGATCGGCAGCGGGATCGCGGTCGTCACGTCGATCGGCCTGGTCGCGAGCATCGGGCCCGCGTTCTACGCGATGCGGCTCCCGATCGCCGGGGAACTCCGCGCCCCATGAGACGCCGACCCCGCCCGCTCCGCCACCGACGGTTCCAGCGGGCCCTCGCCGTCGTCGCGCTCGCCACGGCGGTGGCCCTCCCGGTGGTCCTCCTCTCCGTCGGGGGCGGCGTGGCGCAGCACGAGCTCGCTTCGCTCGCGTCGTCGGGATTCCAGATCTCGCTGTCCGCGGCCGGGCTCCACGGGATCGCGAACGCCCACCACCTGGCCCGGGCGATCGAACGGATCCCGAACGTCGGGGCGGCGTCCCCGATCCTCAGCCAGGCGATCGACGCGATCACCGCGTCGCACAATTTCACCCCGGTGCTCGCGGAGGGCGTCATCCCGGTCGCGTTCCTGCACACCGAGGGTGCCACCGAGCGCTCCCTGTTCCCTCCCACCGTCGCGCTGGGGGACCCCACCGACGCCGTCCATTTCGAGAACGGAACCTACGCGGGTACCGCATCGAACGAGGTGCTCATCTCCAGCCCCCTCGCCAACGCGCACGGACTCCGCGTGGGGATGGCGCTCGACTTGGCCGGAACGCCGAACGCCACCGCGGCGGTCGCGTACAACATCACCGGGATCTTCGGCGTACCTCCGACCTTGTTGGGGCCGACGGCCGCGTTCGCGATCGTGCTCCCCCTCTCCAACCTTCAGCTCATGACGGGCCAGGCCCGGGGCGGCGCGAACGGCTCGGTGCTCCTGGACGCCGTCGACACCGTGCAGGTCGCGCTGGTGCCGGCCGCCGCGACCGACCCCGCCGCGATCCACGCCGTCGCCGGCGCGATCGTGGCCCTCGCACCGTACTACGGCGTCTCCTCGCAGCTCGAGGAGGCCCGTTCGATCCGCGCGGCCCAGGGCGTTCTCAACGGTTTCTACGTAGCGCTCTCGTCGGTCGCGCTGGTGGTCGGCCTCCTCTTCCTCACGCTGGTCCTCGTCCGGAAGGTCGAGACCGAACGGCCGGTGATCGGCATTCAGCGGGCGATCGGCGTGCCGGCGCGCCAGATCGCGGGCGGGATGGCGCGCGAGGGGCTCCTCCTCGCCGCCGGAGGGATCGTCGGGGGCGTGATCCTCGGGATCGTGGTCGTCGCCCTGCTCGCCCGGTACGGGGGCGGCACCGTCGCGGCGGTCGCTTCCGACGCGGTCTACGACCCCGGGACCCTGATCGTGCTGGCGCTCGCGATCCTGGGCCTCGCCGCGTTGGGTTCGCTGGTCCCAACGCGGGTCGCTCTCCGTCTCTCGATCCCGGAGGTGCTGCGATGATGGAACGACGCGCCCCGCGGGTCGCCCTTAAGGGCGTCACGAAGCTCTACGGCGGGGGGGAGGCCGAGCCGGTGCGAGCGCTGGCCGAGGCGAACCTCACCATCGAACCGGGCTCGTTCGTCGCGATCGAGGGCCCGTCCGGGTGCGGCAAGACCACGCTCCTCAACCTGCTCGGGCTCATCGACGTGCCGAGCGCCGGCGAGATCCTCTGGGACGATGTCCGGGTCGAGGGGCTCAAGGAACGCGAGCGGGCGCGCCGCCGGCTCCACGAAATCGGTTTCGTCTTCCAGCGATTCCATCTGATCCCAACGTTGACGGCCCAGGAGAATGTCGAGCTGCCGCTGCGGGCGCGCGGCGTCCGAAGGGGGGAGCGGGCCGACCGGGCGCGAGAACTTCTGGACCAGGTCGGATTGACCGCCCGCGCCCCGGCGTTCCCGCACCAACTTTCGGGCGGCGAAGAGCAGCGGGTGGCGATCGCCCGCGCGCTCGCGAACCGACCTCGCCAGCTTCTCGCGGACGAGCCGACGGGCGAGCTCGATAGCGCCAACGCGGCCCAGGTGCTGGCCCTGCTGAAGGAGCTCCATCGGGGAAGCGGCGCTTCGTTGGTCCTGGTGACCCACAACCCGGCGATCGCGTCCGAGGCCGAGCAGCGCATCCGCATGGCCGACGGTCGCATCGTCCCCGGCGGAGCCGCGTAACCGATGGCGCGGATCGCGATCCTCCTCAACGACCGGTGCCACCCGAAGGAGTGCCAGTGGGAGTGTCAGGCGTACTGTCCCCCCGTCCGGATGGGCCAGGAGTGCATCATCGAAGGACCGATCGGGAAACCGATCATCTCGGAGACGCTGTGCATCGGCTGCGGCATCTGCGTCCACAAGTGCCCGTTCGACGCGATCAAGATCCTCAACACGCCCCAGGCCGACGAGGCGGAGATCGTCCACCGCTACGGGTACAACGGCTTCCGACTCTACCGGCTCCCGCTGCCGCCGACCCACGGGGTGACCGGCCTCCTCGGACCGAACGGGACCGGCAAATCGACGGCGCTCCGCATCCTCGCCGGGAGCGAGGTCCCGAACCTCGGCGACTACGCGAAACCCCCCACCTGGGACGCGGTGCGCGAGCGGTTCCGCGGCACGGCGCTGTTCAGCCATTTCGAGAAGATCCGGAGTGGGTCGCTGCGCGCCGCGATCAAACCGCAGTACGTCGACCGCCTCGCCGAGGAGGCCCAGAGCCTGCGCGAGTTCGTCGCGACCGGCGGCGGCGACGCGACCGCGGCGCTGGACGACGTTGGGTTGGGGGAGGAGGCGGCCCGACCCGTCAAGGAGCTCTCGGGGGGCCAGCTGCAGCTCGCGGCGATCGCGCGGACGCTGGCGACCGACGCCGACCTGTACCTGTTCGATGAACCGTCGAGCTATCTCGACATCGTCCACCGGCTCCACGTCGCTCGCCTGCTCCGGCGCCTGGGGACGACCAAGAGCGTCTTCGTCGTCGAGCATGACCTCGCGCTGCTCGACTACCTCGCCGACCAGGCGCACCTCATCTACGGCGAAGAGGCGGCGTTCGGCGTCATCTCGCATCCGCTCCCGATGCGGAGCGCGATCAACACCTACCTGACCGGCTACCTCCGGGACGAGAACGTGCGGTTCCGGACCGAGCCGGTCCGGTTCGTGGCCCATCCACCGAAGATCGCGGCGCAGCGGAACGTCCTGGTCCGGTTCCCACGGCTGGTGAAGGAGTACCCGACCTTCCGGCTGACGGCCGGGCCCGGCGAGCTCACGCGCGGCGAAACCGTCGGCATCGTCGGCCCGAACGCCATGGGGAAGACGACGTTCGTCAAGTTGCTCGCCGGGGCCGAATCCCCGACGGAGGGGTCGCCCCCGGCCGGGGTCACGATCAGCTACAAGCCCCAGTACCTGAAGGCGACGAACCGGCAAAGCCTCCGGGAACGTTCCGTGGCGCTGCAGGCCGACCCCGGGTTCGACGCGGGACTCTTCGACCGCGAGCTCGTCCCCGGCCTCCACCTCGACTCGCTGCTCGACGTGGCGATGCCGGACCTCTCCGGTGGCGAGCTGCAGCGGGCGGCCGTCGCGCTCGCCCTCGCCCGACCCGCGACGCTCTACCTCCTCGACGAGCCGTCCGCCTACCTCGACGCCGACGAACGAATGGCGATGGCCCGCCTGATCCGGCGTCAGGTCGAACGCCAGGCGGTCTGCGCGCTCGTCGTCGACCACGACGTCTACTTCCTCGACCTGGCGAGCGACAGCTTGATGGTGTTCCTGCCGGACGGGGAGCCGACCGCGGCGGCCCGAGCGGGGCGGGGCGAAGGGCCGTTCGCGATGCGCGAGGGGATGAACCGTCTCCTGGCCGAGATCGACGTGACGTTCCGACGGGACGCCGAGACGCTGCGGCCCCGGATCAACCGGGAAGGCTCCGTGCTCGACCGTGAGCAACGGGCCGCGGGGGAGTACTACTACGAACCCGCCCCGTGACGTGCGCGTCGCCCTTTCCGGAGGCATCCATGGCTATGCGAACACCTCGGCCATTCGCTTGAGTCCGGCGGCCATTCGGCTCTCCT
>JAKIWS010000017.1 GCA_022749895.1 Thermoplasmata archaeon | reverse complement strand
TCCTCGGCATCTGCGTCGGCCACCAGTTCCTCGCCCGGCATTTCGGCGGGGCCGTGGCGGGCGGCAATCAACCGGAGTTCGGCCGCGTGAGCTTGGACGTCGACGGACCGGACGACCCGATCTTCCGCGAGCTCCCCTCCCACCTGACCGTCTGGGCAAGCCACAACGATTCGGTGGTCCGGCTCCCGGACGGGTGGCGGCGGCTCGCGCATTCCGAGAGTTGTCCCATCCAGGCGATGGCGCACCCGACCCGCCTCATTCGCGGGGTCCAGTTCCATCCCGAGGTGGAGCACACCGAGGGCGGACGGCGGATCTTCCAAAATTTCATCGACCTTTGCCGCCGGTAGATCCGGGACCGGTGGCCGGACGCCGAGAGGCTAAGTAACCCCCCCGCGCTTCGCCGACGGGCACGAAGCGATGCGGGTCCGACGAGGCTCCGGGGGCCGGGAGGGGGAGCTGCTCAAAAGCGCGAAAAAGCTGCGCGAGAGCGTCGACCCGCTGATCCCGGAGCTCCGCGGGGAGGCCCCAAAGGAGCGGTTCGAGAAGCTCCGGAGCGAGCTCGAGGCGGTCCGCGAAGAGCGCGACGACGAGAAAGCGCTCGAACGCGCGAGCGGACGTTGGGGCGAGCCCCTCGCCCGCGCGTACGCCGGTCTGCTCAAGTTCTACCTCGACCCCGACCTTCCCGCGCTCGTCGTGGCGCCGTTCCCCGGTGGGGATGTGCCGTTCGCGCCGCTCGGACGGGCTCCGCCCGAGGCCCACATCGCGGTGCAGCAGTTCTCCGACCCGCGCCGACTGCTCTACGGGTACCTGGAGTGGGCGCGTAAGGGCTTCCACTTCTTCGCCTCACCGGACACGCTCTACTGCACCGGTCGCTCGCCGCGACCCCCGCCCGAATTCCTTACGACCCAGCTCGCCGGGCTCCCGTACCGGCTCACGTCGGCCGACGGCGGTCGGATCTTCCAATGCGCCCACCTGGGGGGTACGAGTCCGGCCCCGTTCCTCGAGGTCGTCTGGGCCGGGGCCGACCGGAGCTTCCGGGTCTGCGCGAAATGCGTCCGGGACGATCGCCAGCTGCTCGCGCGCCTCACGACGGGCGTGGCGGGACCGTCCCCGGAGGACGAATTCGTCGTCGGCGTCGACCTCCATATCCGCTGCGAGCTCGGCAGCCGCTGCGTCCACGCACGGCTCCCCGAGCTCTCGAAGAGCGCGCGGCGGTCGTACGTCCTCGGACGGACCTCCGACCGCGAGCTGCTGGACAATCACAAGGTCGAGGTCGGGAAGTTCCTGGATGGCGTGCGCGAACCGCTGTTCGTCGCCGGGGGCCGCTGTTTCGGCGACGACCGGGCCGCCTTCTTGGCCGCCCTCGACGCCACCCCCGACGAGCGACGCGCCCTCGAGGAGGTGCTCCCGTCGGTCCAGGGTCGCTTCGAGATCGATGAGGCCGCGGCCAGCCGGGCCCTGGAGCGGCTCTGGCCCGTGCACGCGGACGCGATCGTCCGGGCGATCGTCCCGGACCACGCCGAGGCGGAGCGCCTCGTGAAGGACGCACGGGCTTCCCCCGGGCGGGTCTCGGAACTGCTCCGGCGCGCCGCCGAGACCGGTCGGGCCCGGGCGCGGGGCGAAGCGCTCCCGCAGTACGAACAGTTGTCCCGGGAGGCGGCGTTCGTCGACGGGGTCGCTAGGGTCCAGCGGATCGACGGGCCGGCCGCCGCGGAGCGGAAGCTGCTCCAGAGCCTCCCCCGCGAAGGCAAGGAGCGGGGCCTCGCCTACGGACTGCTCCGCGCCCTCGGTCGGGGCGAGGCGCACTCCTGGCAGTTCAGCGACACCGAACGGCAGTTCGGGAGCGCCCTCGAGCCGCTCGCGGCCCGCCTCCTGACGGGGCCCTCGGACGGCTACCACGAGGCGTTGACGGCGCTCTTGGCGGCCGCCGGCGCCGCCGAGTGGGGTCGACGGGCGGATTCTCCGGCATGATTTGATAAGGGGGGGCCCTTCTCCTCGGCCCGTCGCTCCGGGGCGACTTCGGCGATGGCGGTAGGCGACGTAGGTGGTCGGCCGACGGCGGTCGTGGTCGCGGGGGACGAGGAGACCCGCCTCCTATTGCGGGGTCTCTTGCGCCTCCATCACGTCCAAGTGTTGGGCGAAGCGGCCGGCTCGACCCACGGCGTCAGCCTGCTGAAGACGCACCGACCGTCGCTGCTGATCGCCGACGCGAGTCTCGCCGAGGGGAGCATCGCGACCCTCGTCGCGCAAGCACGCGAGGCGAGTCGGCCCATCCGTGTTATACTGCTCACCACGGACCGGCGCAGGCCAGTCCCGGAGACGGGCGGGGCCCGTCCGGACGTGGTGCTCACGCGGCCGTTCCACCTTCGGGAGTTCGCCGACGTCCTGAGTACCTCGCTCGACGCCTTAACGACGGGCGCCCCCCCGACCTCCGCGATGAGCTGACGGGCCTCTTCCCGGCTAAGCCGGCCGCCACCTCCGCGATGAGCTGACGGGCCTCTTCCCGGCTAAGCCGGCCGCCACCGCTTGACCGCGGCGGCCTCCTGGAAGTGGAGCTCCGGAGCCGGAACGACCAGGGCGTGCATCGGCGGACCGAAGTTGAGCGCGCGAAGCTCGGGAACCGTCCCCCACCAGGCTTGGGCGCTCGGCTGACCGACCCGGGCCACGACGCCGACCGATTCTCCTCCGGCGAGCGCCCCGGGAGTCCCCTCGAGCCGGTCGACCATCCCGAGAGCCTCCTCGGCCCGGAGAAATCGACCGTCGGAGGGGTGGAGATCGAGCAGCACGAGCGTGTGGAGGCCCGCGACGCGATTCCGCCCGATCGAGTCCCACGGCGAGGTGGGGTCGAAGTTCGGCTCCGGGAACGGGATCGTGACGGTCCGCCCGAACCGGTAGTGGATCAGTCCCAGCAAGCCCGCCGCCGCGGTGAGCACGCTCGCGGCGGGGAGATACCGCCACGTGTGTCCCGCTTCCTCCACGGCCAGGCGCAAGGCGACGTGCGTGGTCGCGGCGAACGGGTCGCCGGGGGTCAGGAAGGCGACGTCGCGACCGCCGGCGAGGCGCTCCAGGATCCGATCCGGTTGCTCGACCTCCCGCCGGGTGAGCCGCTCGACCGGCCGGCCCAGCTCCGCGGCGAGCCGGTCGAGGGTCCCGGTCGGGAACACCGCGGTGTACTCTTCCGCGAAGACCTCGGCGACGCGGCGGAGCTCCTCGAGCGCGCGCCGGGAAAGGTCCTTTTCGTCTCCGAGCCCGGCGCCGACGAAGAGGAGCTCCGACATCCGCCGATGCTAGCCCCGGATCGCGACGACCGGGCACGGGGCGCGCCGGAACAGCTCTTCGAGGAACCGCCGCGTCAAAAGCGGCCCCTCGCCGCGGATCGACTCCTCCCCGACGAGGAGGAGACCGTAGCGGAGGCGGGCGGCCGCCTGCAGGATCAGCTCCGGCAGGCGGTGGCGGTGGCCGAGGATCGCTTCCGAGAACGCGGAGTGCTTGTGGTGGATCGGGAGGCCGCGGGGCGAACGGGTCGCCGGTTCCGGGACGGCGCCGTCCCGGGCCCCGAGCGCGAGGGTGACGATCGGCGTTCCGTGGCCGTAGAGCGCGATCTCTTCCGCGGCTTTGAGCGCTTTCGCGCTCGGGGTCGAACTGAACGTCGGGACCAAGATCCGCGGGACCTTCTTCTCGACGAGTGCGAGCCGGTTCACGATCAGCACGTCGACCGCCGCGTGGTGGAGGACGCTCGACGCGGTATGGCCGACGAAGATGCTCCGGGTGCGGCGGGCGCTCCCCCGGAGCGTCATCAGGATGCCGTCGACGTGGTGCGTTTCCGCGCTGTCGAGGATCTCCCCGGCGACATCGGCGGCCGAGCGCACCTCGGGGTCGACGCGGATGTCGAGCGCGGCGCCCGTCTCGTGGGCGGGGACGACAATGTTGACCGACGCCCGCCACCGCCGCGTCACCTCCGGGAGCGAGCGCGTCGGGATGACGTGGAGGACCCGGATCTCGCCGTCGGCGTCCAAAAGCTGCGCCGCGAACCTGAGGAGCGGTTCCACGTCGGCGGGCTGCTCGATCGGCACCAGGAGACGGCGGTACACGCGAGTTACCTCCCCCGGAGCGCGAGGAGCGCCCGGTCCAGGTCGAGAACGTTCACGTACGCCGGACCGAGAAAGCCCGCGGTGGGCTGCGTGATCCACGCCTGGACGAGCGACGTGAGCAGCGGTTGACTGAGACCGATGTGGGCCGCGACCCGGGGGATCTGCACGAGCGCGGCCTCCGGCGTGATCGCGGGGTCGAGCCCGCTGGACGACGGCGTCGCCAGGTCGATCGGCACGGAGACGTTCAGGAGCCCGTACTGGCCGATGTAGTAGAGCGTCAGATTGCGCAACGCCGGGTTCGTCGGGCCGTACGGCGTCTCGTTGCCGGCCTGGCTGAACGGCTGGTAGTCGATCAGGGAAGGGCGCAGCCAGAACAAGGACGCGTTCGTGATGTTCTGCCCCAGAAGCTCGGACGCGATGACGGTGCCGTTGGCGGCCACGACCAAGCTCCCGTTCGCGGTCGCGGGGGTGACGTACTGGGCGAACGCGGTCACGAGGATCGGGTAGCCGAGCCCCCCCACCACGATGAGGAAGACGACGAGGACGGCGGAGGCGCGGACGGAGGGGAGGCGGAACGGCGGCTCCGGGGCCATGCGACGGTCCATCGGTTCGTCGCGGGGGCGGACGACGTCCGTGATCGGCATCGGGGTCGGCGAGGGAGGTCCGGGGGGGGAGGACGCCGAAGCCGGGGCGGCGGTCACGGAAGCCCTCCCAGGAACTGATGAAGTTGGGTCGCCCAGCTGACGATCGTCGGCGACGCCGCCACGTACGCCAGAAGGAGGTAGATGAGCTTGATACCGACGAAGGCGCTCACGAGGCCGCCGATCCCGTAGAGGATCAGGTTCCGGCGGAGCAGCTCGACGGCCGACTGGGGCCGGAAGGCGACCCCGCGGAGCGCGAGGGGGATCAGCGCCGGGATCATGAGGGCGTTGAACAAGAGGGCGGCGAGCACGGCGAGCGCCGGGTCGTTGAGCTGCATGATGTTGAGCAGCGCGACGCCGGAGACCCCGACGAACATCGCCGGAATGATCGCGAAGTACTTCGCGACGTCGTTCGTGATCGAGAACGTCGTGAGCGCGCCCCGGGTGATCAGGAGCTGTTTGCCGATCGAGACGACCTCGATGAGCTTCGTCGGATCGCTGTCCAGGTCGACCATGTTGCCGGCTTCCTTCGCGGCGGAGGTGCCGCTGTTCATCGCGAGGCCGACATCCGCCCGCGCGAGCGCGGGCGCGTCGTTGGTCCCGTCGCCGGTCATGGCGACGAGCCGACCGTACGCCTTCTCGCGGTTGACGAGCTGGAGCTTCGATTCGGGGCGCGCTTCCGCGATGAACTCGTCGACGCCGCTCTCGTGCGCGATCGCCGCGGCGGTGAGCCGGTTGTCCCCCGTGCACATGACCGTCCGGATCCCCATGACGCGGAGCTCGCGCAACCGGTCGCGGATGCCGGGTTTGACGACGTCCTTGAGCATCACGACGCCCATCGGTCGGCGCTGGAGCGTCAGGAGCAGCGGGGTCATCCCCTCCTTGGAGGACGACTCGACGATCGGGCGGAGCTCCGGCGGGAGCGGGGAACCGGCCTTCTCCATCGAGGTGATCGACCCTTTCATCGCCTCGGTGCCGTCCGCGAGGACCACCCCCGACATCCTCCGCTCCGCCGAGAACGGCACGACCCGGGCATCGTCGAACGCCGTGCGTCCGGCCGTCGCGCCGCGGAGCGTGGCGAGCCGGACGATCGAACGGCCTTCGGGCGTGTCGTCAAGCATCGAGGAGAGGATCGCGGTCCTCAGGAGCTCGGTCATCTCGACCCCCGCGGAAGGGACGAACTGCACGGCGAGCCGTGCCCCGACGGTGATCGTCCCGGTCTTGTCGAGGATGAGAACGTCCAGGTCCCCGGCCGCCTCGACCGCCTTGCCGGATTTGGCGATGACGTTCGCCCGGGCCGCCCGGTTGATCCCGGAGATCCCGACCGCGGAAAGGAGCCCCCCGATGGTCGTCGGGATGAGGCAGACCGCGAGCGCGATCATCGTGCCGAGGTTGAGAACGCCCTGGCCCGTGAACTCGACGAGGTACGAGAACGCGACGACGACGATGAGCAGCGCCACGGTGAGCGCGGTGAGGACGATCGTGAGGGCGATCTCGTTCGGGCTCTTGTCGCGCCGGGTCTCTTCGACCAGGCGGATCATCCGGTCGAGGAAGCTCGTCCCCGGCTCGGACGCCACGCGCAGCTCGATCGTCCCCTGGAGTACGCGGCTCCCGCCGAGGATGCTGGTCCGGTCGCCCCCGCTCTCGCGGACGACCGGGGCGGATTCCCCGGTCATCATCGATTCGTCGATCACACCGACGCCTTTCGTGACGTCCCCGTCGACCGGGACGATCTCGCCCGGGCGGACCTCGATCTTCTCCCCGATCCGGAGCCCCGAGGCGATCACCGAGGCGAGGCGTCCATCCGGGAGGATCTGCCGGGCCCGGAGCCCCGTCCGAACGCCCCGGAGGGAATCCGCCTGGGCCTTGGCCTGGGCCTCGGCGATCGATTCCGCGACGTTGGCGAACCAGAGGGTGAGGAACAGGATGACCGTGATGAGCAGGTAGTAGTCGCCGTTGTACCCCCGACCGTGAAGGTCCGGAAACGGTTGGGGGAGGAACGTCAGGACGAGCGTGAACCAGAAGAACACGTAGACGACGAACATCACCGGATTGCGGGCTTGGTCGCGCAGCCGGAACTTCACGAACGACGTGCGTAGGATCCGACCGACGCTCGTGCGACGTTCGCGGCGGACGCTCACGTGCGCCCCCGGAGCGGGGGTGATCGGGGCCACGGGGGTCTCCGGCACCGGCACGGGGATCACAACCCGAACTGGGACAAGGGTCCCAGAGCCAGGACGGGGAGGAAGAGGAGCCCGGTGATGACGAGGAGAAAGACGGTGAGATAGCTCGTGAACGTCACCGACGTCGTCTTGAGGGTCCCCGGACCGGGAGGGTTCGGCGCCTGGCGGGCGAGCGACCCCCCGATCGCCAGCATCGCGACGATCGGCAGGTACCGACCGAACAGCATGATCAACGTCCCGGCGACGTTGAAGAACACGGTATTGTCGGAGATCGGCGCCATCCCGCTCCCGTTGTTCGCGGATTCGCTCGTGAACTCGTACAGGATGACCGTGAACGGCTGGGCGCCCGACCCGACGGCGGGCATCGCGAGTCCCAGTACGTAGGCGAGCGCCAACGGCACGAAGATCGCGAACGGGTGCGCGAGCAGCGTCACGGCGGCCCACTTGACCTCCGTCCGGCCGAGCTTCTTCCCCAGGTACTCGGGCGTGCGGCCGACCATGAGTCCCCCGACGAAGATCGCGAGGACGGCGTTGAGCAGCAGGACCCCGAACCCGGTCCCCTCCCCGCCGGGGGTCGACTGCAGGAACATCCCCCAGAGGAGGACCATCTGCGCCCCCGGGGTGAGGGAGCCCAGCGACATCGATACCGCGCCGACGTTGCTGTAGATGCTCGTGACGTTGAACAGCGCGCTTTCGGGCAAGGTGAAGCGGGCCTCGGCCCCGAGGAGGTACCCGTGGCTCTGGTCGACCGGGATCCCGCGGAGGAACGTGTTCGCGGACTGGAAGTAGATGAAGAGACCGAGCGCGATCAGGAACACCGTCAGGATCACGCCGATGTACGGCCACGCCTCGCCGGGGCGGCGGACCATCGCCCCGAACATGAACGGCGTCGCGAACGGGATGAGCATCATCAGGAGGATCGAGAGGAAGTTCGTGACCGCGGTCGGGTTCTGGAACGGGTGGGCCGCGTTGGCCGCGAAGTAGCCGCCGCCGTTCGTCCCGAGGAATTCGATACTGTCCCACGAGGCGATCGGCCCGATCGGTACCGACTCCCGACCCCCGGTGAGCGGGAAGATCGTCACCGCCGTGTGCCAGGTCTGGGGCACGGAGGCGAGGGCGAGGAGCCCCGCTCCGAGGAGCGAGATCGGAAGGAGGATCCGGGTGAACGTCCGGACGAGGTCGACCCAGACATTCCCGACGGTGCCGTCGCGGCGGATGAACCCCCGAACGAGGCCCACGAGCGCGGAGAGGCCGCTCGCAGCGGAGAGGAACATCAGCATCTGAAGGCCCAGCAGCGACCCCAGGAGGGAGACCGACGATTCGGGTGTGTAGTGCTGATAGTCGGTGTTCGTGACGAACGACGACGACGTGTGGAGCGCGAGGTCCCAGTGCATCCCGGGGACCGCCCAGGCGTTCCACGGGAGGGAGCCCTGCTCGACGAGCAGCACGTAGACGAACACGATGGCGGCGACGTTGCAGAGGATGAGGGAGGCCGCGTACTCGCGCCAGCCCATCATCCGCCGGGGGTCGGTGCCGAGCAGCCAGTAGAGTCCCCGTTCGATCGGGTTGAGGACCCGGTCGAACAGCGACGGTCGACCCAAGTACACTCGGGCCATGTACCGGCCCAGCGGCCAGGCGAGGAGGAAACCCAGGAGAAGGGTTAGGATGACGTCCGGGTAGAGAGAGTACGCCAGCGTGGTGCGAACCTGGGAGTGTCCTCTCCGGCCCTAGAAGCGCGTCGGGAAGAGCATCGCGTAGAACAGGTAGACGAAGAGGCCCGCCGCCACCACGGTGAAGACGAGCAGGCCCAGATTCGCTGCCAGGAGGTTCACGAGGTCCATGGGAGGCCGTTCGGTGGCGGCCGAGCCGCGGGTCGGTTCTTAACGTTCTCCTTGCAAGCGTGGGCCGGCGCGCGCCCGCCAACCTTCTTAACCACCCGGCCGCCGGTCCAACGTTCCGCCGGTTCAATCGACCGGGACGTCCCGCCGGCGCGCCGGCCGGGGGGGATGAACCGGGGGATCCTCCTCGCCCACGGAGGACGCCGCACGCTCCCCCGCGGAGCGGCGGCGGCTCTCCGCCGAGAGACGGCGGACGATCCGCCCCATGGCGCGCTCGCGGCGGGCCTCCGCCGCCTGGTACCCGACGTCCCGCGTGCCTTCCGTCAGGAGGACGAGGACGCGGCCGACGGAACTACGTCCGGTCCGGCCGCGCCGCTGGATCGCCCGGATCTCGCTGGGGACCGCCTCGAAGAAGACGACGAGGTCGACGTCCGGGACGTCCAACCCCTCTTCGGCGACGCTGCTGGCGACGAGGACGGGGAACGCCCCCTGGCGGAACGCGTCCAACACGCGGCCCTGCTCCTTCTGGCTCATGCCGGGGTCGTCGCGGTCGCGACGCGATTGGCCGACGAAACGTCCGACCGTCACCCCCTCCCGCGTGAGGACCTCCTGGATTCCGTGGATCGTGTCCCGGTACTGAGCGAAGATCAGGACCCGGGGTGGGCGGGGCCGTCCCGACGCGAGCTCGCGACGCACGACCTCGACGAGCGCGTCGAGCTTCGGGTGCGACGGCGTGTGCGGGCGGGCCAGGAACGCCGCGGCCTCCGTGCGCGCCTTCACCACGCCGGGAATCTTCAGCACGGCGAGGTCGCCCCGGCTCGGTTTCTCCTTGGCGGCCAACCGGTCGAGGTACTGAACGAACGGCTCGACCCCCTGCGTCTCGAGACGTTCGAGGGCGTGGTGCAGATGGAGCAGAATGAGCTGGTGGAACAACGGGCCGAACTTCCGGGTCATCGGCCCGGGTCGCGCGAAGATCTCGACCCGGAGGTCGATCAAGTCCTTGACCGAGAGGTTGGCGATCGGCTTCTTGCGGAGATAGCCCATCTTCTGCAACCGACGAGCCACTTCGTGGGACGCCGACCGGATCCCCTCCTGGATGCGGAGCGATTCCGGCGGGAGGGTGACCCACTGGAACGACACGTCGATCGCCTGGACGTACTGGCGCACCCCATCGTCTTCCCGGCTGCGCGCCTCGATCCGCGCGACACCGAGATGGCCGACCACCTCCTCGATGTGGGCGTCTTTGCCCCCCGGCGACGCGGTGAGACCCAGGACCCGGCCGTCCCTCGGCCGCTCGGCGCGGTACCGCTCGGCGAGGGGGACGTAGGCGTACTTGCCGACCGCGTGGTGGGCCTCGTCGAAGATGACGAGCGCGACCTCCTTGAGGTCGTACTCGCCGCTCGCCAGATCGTTCACCACGATCTCCGGCGTGGCGAACACCACTTGGGCGGCGTCCCAGGCGCCCTCGCGAACGACCCGTCGCACGGTGCCGGTGAACCGCGCGCGTCGGACCGATCGGAACCATCGCGCGAACGATTCCGCGTGCTGGACCACGAGCGGCCGCGTCGGGGCGAGGAACAGTACCTTCCCCGCGCGACGTCGAAGGATCTCGGCCGCCTCCAGGGCGCCGATCACCGTCTTGCCGAGGCCGGTCGGCAGGACCACGAGCAGGTCTTCGACGAGCCCGATGCGGGCCAGATCGATCTGGAACGGCAGCGCCCGGATCGTGCGGTCGGCCAGGAGGGGGTGGACGACCCAGCCGTCCTCGACCTGCCAAATACCCGGGAGGGGGGGCGGCGTCTCGGGTTCTCGCGGGGGGGAGGACGCCGCGGCGGGCTCGAAGCTGCCTCCAAACTCTTCCAGCCGATGTTGGACGGGAGCGGGCTTTCGGGACGGCACCTACGACCTCGCTCGAGCCGGCGTCGCGTCGCGGTCGAGGAGCGCTAGAGGAACTTCACGTCCCTGGGCAGCTCGCCGGCGTAGCGCCGGAACTCCGCGGGCCAGTCGTTCGGCTCGAGGCCCTTTTCCGCGAGGAACGCCGTGAGCCACCGCTCGAGTCCGATCCCGGAGCACCCCGACCACAGTTCCCCCTTCTGCGCCCGGATCGTGAACGGCCGGGTGTACTTGTCGCCGACAATCGAGAGGTTCTGGAACTCCAGCCACTCGGCCTTGTCGCGGGGGCCCCGGTACGGGAGGTACGCCTCGAAGTCGATCGTTCCCTTGACCCGCTGCCCCGGCTCTTCGAGCCCGACGCCCCCGCTCTGCTGCAGGTAGAACGGCGTGACCCAGGCGGTGCGCCACTCGAGCTCCAGGATCGAATCGAACACGTGCCGGTACCGGGCGAGGAGTTGCTCCCGGAGCGCCACGAGCTGTTCCGGAGTCCCGAGGTAGACCGGCTCGATCCGGTGGAACTCGTCGACGCGTTCGAGTCCGTGGCGCCCCCCGCTCTCGTACCGGTTCGAGATCGCGGCCCGGTCGTAGACCTTGAGCGGCAGGTCGTCGACCGCCAGCGTCCGGCCCGAGAGCCACCAGTAGATCGTGGGGCACTGCGCGTAGCACGCGATCGCGGACGGCGGGCTCACGAGCTTCGCGAGCTCCTCGTGGGGCACCTTGCGGGTGATCGCCACAAGGTCGGTGAACCGCTCCCAGTCCGCCGGGTCGCGGGACTTGGGTTCCGTGACGTAGTAGAACTCGCCCGGCAAGCCCTCCAAGTGTCCGGTCTTGAGGAGGATATCGAACGAGTCGTGGTGCGGCTGCACGACCTCCACGAAACCGAGGGGGATCAGCACCTCCTCCCGGGCGATCCGTTCCATCGTCCGCAGCAGATGGGCGGCGAGAGGCCCGAGGAACCACTTGCCCTTGGTCGGACCGCTCCGGACCCAGTTCCGCTTCAGCATCGCCTCGGTAGGATCGTCGTTTCCGACGTGCACGCGGGGTGGGCTCTGGTCGATCAGTTCCCACGCCTGCTCCTTCCCGGCGTACGATTGGCGGCGGACCTTCGCCTCAACGAGCGTCGCCGCCCGGTCGGGCCAATTGTCCCGCAGCGCCTCTTCGGGGAGGTCGTGCAATTCGAGGGTGGCGCGTCCGTCGGCGAAGGCGAGCCGATGCGGGATCGCGAGCGGGACCGGGCGGGTCGGCATCGGGTCGACCGGGAAGGTGATCCGGTACTTCGGGACGGTGACCGAGCGAATGCCGACCTTCGCCCGGCGGCCCAGCTCCTCGCCGAGGCGACGTGTAATCGAGAGCAGGGGCTGGTGCGGACGTCCGCCGGTGGTCGCGATTTCGAGGGTGAGGTGATCGCCGTTCAACGTATGCCGGACCAGCCGTCCCTCCCCCCGGTTTCCGAGGGCCTTTTGGAGAGCGTCCGCGGCGAGCGGAGGCAGGAGCTCGTCGATCAGGGCCGAGGGGACCGCGGCCGAGCTGAGGAGAATCTCCGCGGTGAGGTCGTTCTCCATCGGGGCGGCAAATCGGGGGCGTCCTTGATAACGGTATGGCCGGCGCTCGTCGGGACGGGTCGCCCGGGGCCGGGGTGCCGCTCGTCCGACCCTGCCGCCGGAGGGGGAACGCGTCTCCGGGGCAGGCTTTTACACCCGGTCGACTCGGCGACCCCCGCGAGGATGTGGCGATGAGCGAGCCCCGGTCCTACGGCCTCTTCATCGACGGTGCGTGGGTGGAACCCGCCGGTCGCCAGCGATTCTCTACGCGGAACCCGACGAACGGCGACCTCCTGGCCTCGTTCGTCGCGGGAGAGAAAGACGACGCCGACGCGGCGGTCACCGCGGCCGCGCGAGCGTTCGCCGCCTGGCGCTCGACCCCCGCCCCGCATCGCGGGGAGATCCTGCTCCGGGCCGCCGAACTGTTCCGCCGGAACAAGGAGGAGCTCGGGGTGATCGTGACCCGCGAGATGGGGAAGGTCATCGCGGAAGGCCGGGGGGACGTCCAGGAATCGATCGATTTCGTCGAGTACATGGCCGGGGAAGGTCGGCGGCTCGCCGGGGAGACCGTCCCGTCCGAGCTCCACCACAAGTTCTGCCTCACCGTCCGGCAGCCCAAAGGCGTGGTCGCGTGCATCACCCCGTGGAACTTCCCGACGGCCATCCCGAACTGGAAGATCGCGGCGGCGCTCATCTGCGGCAACACGGTCGTCTTCAAGCCGGCGTCGAACACCGCCCTCTGCGCGGCGAAGGTCGTCGAGACGTACGAGCAAGCCGGGCTGCCGAAAGGCGTCCTCAATTTCGTGACGGGTTCCGGGGGGGTGGTCGGCTCGGCCCTCATCGACGACCCCCGGGTCCGCGCCATCTCCTTCACCGGCGGCGTGGAGACCGGGCGCGAGGTGTACGTCCGGGGCGCGAAGGGGCTCAAGATGGTCCATCTCGAGCTGGGCGGGAAGAACCCCCAGATCGTCCTCGACGATGCGGACCTAGCCCTCGCGCTCGAAGGCGTGACGTTCGGCGCGTTCGGGACCTCCGGTCAACGGTGCACCGCGACGAGCCGCCTCATCGTTCACGAGAAGGTCTACGACCAGCTCCTCGACCGTCTCGTCGAACGCGTCGAGCGGTTCAAGGTCGGCGACCCGATCGACCCGACGACCGACATGGGACCGGTCGCGTCCGCGGACCAGGAGTCGAAGGTCCTGAGCTACATCGAGATCGGGAAGCGCGAAGGAGCCAAGTTGCGCACCGGGGGGACGAAGCTGACCGGCGGCGCCTACGACCGGGGTTACTTCATCGCCCCGACGATCTTCGAGACGCGCCACGGGACGAGGATCAGCGTCGAGGAGATCTTCGGACCGGTCCTCTCCGTCGTGAAGGTCAAGGATTACGCGGAAGCGGTGAAGGTCGCCAACGACGTCCCGTACGGCCTCTCGTCGTCCATCTACACCCGCGACGTGAACCTCGCCTTTCGGGCGATCGAGGAGCTCGAGGCCGGCATCACCTACATCAACGCGCCCACGATCGGCGCCGAGGTCCAACTGCCGTTCGGTGGGGTCAAGAACACCGGCAACGGGGGCCGGGAAGCCGGATCGGTCGCGATCGAGGAGTTCACTGAGATCAAGACCGTCTTCATCGACTTCTCCGCGCGCCTGCAGAAGGCGCAGATCGACGTCGGCGAGTGAGCGATGGGCACGTTCCGCGGCTCGGACGATTCGCTCGAGGCGGAGATCGCCACCCTGGAAGCGATCGCGAAGCTCCGGGTGAGGCGGGCCGCCCGCGACCTCAAAGAACTGGACCGAGACCTCGCCGAGCTCCGGGCCGAGCGCGGGCGACGTCGTGCGCGGAGTTCCATTCCCTCCCTGACGACGGCGAGCGAAGAATCGGTGACGGTCGGGTAGACGTTACACGCGGCCTGGGAGATTGGCAACGGCGGTTACGGCTTCGGGAATTGGCTAGAGCGCGGAGAGATTCCGGTACGCCGTGGGCCGGGGTCGGAACGCGACGAACACAACCCGGTCTCCGTCGACCGGGTAGAGCCCCCGGAAACCCCCAACCCGCATGGTCCACAACCCATTCCCTCCTTTCAAAGGATGAACGTCGAGGAGACCTCGAACCGAACGAAACGGTGAATGCTCCAGCCGCTCGAACCCTGTATCGAATTGACGGCGTATTCCCCGCGGGAGTCGCATCAGTTCATGGGCGGCCGAGCGAGCAAACTGGATCGATTAGCCCCCTTCAGTACGCTCGACGCTTCCTCAAGTCGGCCAGGGAGACGCGGGGCTCTTCCCGGTAGCGGCGGTCCATTTCGCGAAGAAACTCCTCCGTAGGGTGTTCCTCGATGAATTCAAGGATGACGTCCCCGTACGACTTGCCGTCGGTTTTGTACTTCTCCAAAGCCCGCCGTACGAACAGCGGGACGGTGATGGTCGTCGCCCCCGACTGACTCGCCATGTATCGTCTACCCCAATTGGACTGATAATTGTGAAGTACCGGCGCGCGGGCGTCGCTGGCGAGAGCTGAGCGAAGTCGGGACGGGGGGCAGGATGCGTCCGGCGGCTGCTCAGTACGGTCCGCCGCGGTTCGGGTTGTCGAAATTGGTCAGGATCGTCTGCGAAAGGTTGCGCCGGCGGGCGAGCTGGGCGAGCAACTCGTCCTCCTCGAGGGCCGGGATCGTCTCCGCGGTGGGGACGTCGACAACGATCTCGCGGGTCCGGCCGCCCCGGCCCTTGGAGACGATCGTCGCGCGAATGAGGCCGAGGCTCTCGAGCTCGGTCAGATAGTTGGAGATGCTCCGCGAGTGGAGCGGGGGCAGCCCGAGCTTTTGCGAGAGCCGCGCGTAGCCCTCGTAGACCTCCCCCGTGAGGACGCCCGTACGGCGTCGTTCGTACGCCTGTAGAATCGCGTACAGGAGCACCTTGCAATGCTGGGGCAGGGTCCGGACGCAGTCGAGGATGATGTCGCGCTCGAGGCGGCTCTTCGCCTTGACGACGTGGTCGCTCGTCACCCGCTTGGACTTCTCGCGGTCGGCGACCTGAGCGGCGACCCGGAGGAGCGAGAGCGCGCGGCGGGCGTCCCCGTTCTCGAGCGCCGCGTACGCCGCGCACCGCTCGATGACGCCCGCATCGAGCACGCCATCGCGGAAGACGTCCCGAGCCCGGTCCCGCAGGATGTCCTGGAGCTGCGGCGCATCGTACGGCGGGAACAGGATCTTCTCCTCGTTGAGCCGGCTGCGGACCCGAGCATCGAGGTTGGAGGTGAACTTGAGGTCGTTCGAGATCCCGACGATCGCGAGCCGGCCCCGCTCGAGGTCGTTATTGAGCTGGCTCAGGGTATAGAGCACGCTGTCGCCGCTGCGGCTGACGAGGCGGTCGATCTCGTCGAGGATGAGCACGAGCGTTCCCCCGCGCTCGTCCATGAGTTCGCGCATCGCCTGCTGCACGCGGTCGAGCGACCAGCCGGTCGGGATCCGCTGCTCTTCCGTCTCCGCGAAGGAGTTCCCGATCGTCTGGAGCAGACTGTACGGCGTGTCGATCGACGCGCAGTTGACATTGACGAAGGCGACGTTCCCGTGGGCGTCCGAGCGCCGCTGCATGTCGAGCCGGACCTGGGCGACGACCGCGGTCTTCCCGGTCCCGATCTTCCCGTAGATGAGAAGATTCGACGGCACGCTCCCTTTCAGCGCCGGGGCAAGGACCTCCGCGACCTGTCGGATCTGATGCTCACGGTGCGGCAACCTCGACGGGACGTATGACTCCCGAAGGATCTCGAAATTGCCTTTGAAAAGTTCTGAAGAGTAGTTCACGACGGCGTCGAAGACATCGGCGGCCGTCCCGCGCCCGGAGTTGGACGGGGGAGGCCCCGCCGAGGCGAGCTCCCCTCCCCCGGCGGCCGGCCGCTCCGAAAGCGGGACCGCCGCCTCGTGAGCCACGGTCGACGGTAGAGAGCCGTCGGGCACCTCCGGTAGCTTTGGCTCAGGAGATGGCTGCACCGCGACGCCTGCCCGCGTGGCCTCGGGCGAGCGTTCGCAGGGGCGGGTGCCATATCTACCTTTTGCCGAAATCAGCTCGATTGGGCCGCGGCCGCGCCTCGCACCCTGAAAGCGGGACGCGTGCGGGTTGGCCGGGGGTAAATACCGTGCCCGCGTTTCGATTCACGATGAGGCGCCGCCCCAGCCTGACGACCGTCGCGCTCGTCGGGGCGCTGCTCCTGTTCACGAGCCCGGCCGGAGCTTCGACCGCCGCCCCAGCGCCCGGCGACCCACTCCATGGAGCGGTTGACGGAGCGCGCACGGACGTATCTCCCACTCATCACGGGGGAAGTGCCGCCTCGCTTTCCGCCGAACCGTTGGCCCGACCAGGGCCGTCGGCCGGTCAGTTCCCACGCAACGTGCTGGTCGATACCCCGTGCGTCACCTCGGGGAACGCCGAGGTCCAGCAGGCGTTCGACCCGGTCCGGAACTATCTCTACGAAGCGTGGATCGGCTGCAGCGGGATCGGCTTCGCGCGGTCGCTCGATGGCGGCTATTCGTTCCAGCCCGCCGTGGCGGTGGTGGGGAGCCTGGGCGCCGCCAGCTGGGACCCGTCGATCGCGCTGGCCCCCAACGGGACCGTGTACGTGGGGTACATGCGCGACCTCCGCGGGACCGGCAACGCCCCGCAACTCGCGTGGTCGTGGAACTTCGGCGCCAGTTTCGCGGGGAACGCGACCGCGTTCCACCCGAACCCCAACGCGTTCGCGGACCGCGACTTCATCGCGGTCGCGCCGAACGGAACGGTCTACCTGAGCTGGGACTACTCGCCACCGGGTGCCCCGGATAAGATCGGCTGCGCTCCCGGTGCAAGCTGCTACTTTATCGCCGGCGCGTACAACATCCTCGTCGTCCACTCCTCGAACGGAGGCGCGAACTGGTCGAGCCCCTCGCCGGTCGACCCGGAGTACCCGTGGGGCGCGGCGACGTCGGGCCCTCTCCTCGTCACGCCGAGCGGCACGGTGGAGATGCTCTACGAGGACGCCCCGACCAACGCGACCCACTACCTCCTGAACGGCTCGAATTACTTCACCCGCTCGTTCGACGGAGGACGTTCGTGGACGCCGCGTGTCACGGTCGGAAACGGGAGCCTCGCGCCGACCGACTGGTGGATCGATGGGGCGCTCACCCGGGGCACGGACGGAACGCTCTACGCGGGGTTCGACGACCAGAATGGGACCGTCGATGCCGCATGGCTCGCGCGCTCCACCAACGACGGGGCGAGGTGGGACTATCCGATCCGGGTCAACCCGGACCGCAACGCCGCGGCCCACATCATGGTCACCCCCGCCGCCGGCGAACCCGGCGTCGCCTTCGTCGCGTGGATGACCAACAACTCGACCGGCGCCGGGTGGACCACCTGGCTCTCGGCGCTCGCGCCGAACGGGACCGCCCTTCTCCCTCCCGTGCGGATCTCGTCCAGCACGGGCATCGCGGGCTACTGGACCGGCGACACGATCGGGCTCACGTATCTCGGCTCGGGCGGGGTAACGGTCAGCTGGTCGTACGGTCGGCCGCTCCCGAACGGTACCGTCGCGTCGCAGGTCTACGCCGCGGTCTTCGGCGACCCCCTGCCGTCGGCCCCGACGATCCTGGCAGCCGTTCCCGGCCCTGCCTCGGTGAACGTCAGCTGGTCCGTCGGGCCCGCGGTCGGTCCTGTGAGCGGCTTCAACATCAGCTGGAACGCCAGCGGGGGACCCGTCCTCTATCGGAACGTTGGACCTTCGATCCGGGCCGCGATCGTCACGGACCTGACGCCCTCGGTCACGTACCTCCTGCATGTGGCGGCGTTCAATCCGACGGGCACCGGACCGTTCTCGCCTCCGGTCGACCGACGGCTAACGGCGTGGGGAGCGATCAACGGGACGGTCCGGCCCGCGTCCGCCACGGTCACGCTCGACAGCGCGGCGGTCCCGGTCGTCGGAGGGGCGTTCGCCATCAACACGACGCCCGGCCGCCACCTCGTCAACGCGAGCGCCCCCGGCTACGCTCCCTCCAACGCCACGCTCGAACTGACGTGGAACACGACCGTTCCGGTTGCCTTCGACCTTCTCGCCCTCAACGGGAGCGTCCAGGGCCGGGTGGCGCCGCCCAATGCGATCGTCTTCTGGGACGGAGCGATCGCGCACGTCCGTCTAGACGGATCGTTCCACCTCCTCGGGGCCGGATTTGCCAACCATACCCTGCGCGTCGAGGCGCCGAACTACGTCCCCTCGGTCGCGACGCTCTTCCTCCCCGGCAACGCGTCGCTCTGGGACAACGTCACGCTCGTTCCGATGAACGGAACGCTGCAGTTCGCGATCTCACCGGCCACGGCCTCGGTCACCGTTGACGGGCGGCCGGTCACCTTGAGCCCCCACGGCCAGCTCAACCTCAGCATCGCTCCGGGGACGCATACGGTCGGTGTCACGTCGGCCCGGTACCTTCCCGCGAACCTCTCCGTCACCGTCGCGCCGGGCCAGGCGGTCCCGGTGATCATCAACCTCCTGCCGGTCCGGGTATCCGACGGAGGTTCGGGAGGGATACCGAACTGGGCGCTGCCGGCGGCGCTCGCCCTCGCCGGCGCCGCGGTGGTGGTGGCGGCGATCGTGACCGCGCGACGCGATCGTCGGCGTCCGCCGTCGCATGAACCGTGGGTCGGTGAGCCGGAGATCCTGCCCCCGGGGGAATCATTCCCGCGGGGGCGGGAGTTCCCGAATGACGACGTCGTCCCCTGAGGGCAGCTCGCGCGGACGCTCCCCGACGGGGAACGGGTCGCGGGTCGCCGCCTCCTCCTCCGCCGTGAGCGGCGGCCCGGGACCCTTGCCCTTCTCGACGGCCCACCCGAGCAGGCCGAACGCGGCCAATCCCGCCAGCACGGCGATGGCGATGATGTAGGCCGTCGCGGGCGTCGTGCTCGACCCCGCGGCGACCGAACCGACGACGAGGACCACCGACGCGTTCGCCGAGCGCCCGGACGGGACGTCGATGGCCGTCACGTTGACCGTGTAGCGTCCGGGGCCGGGGAACGCGTGGCCCACCCGCACCCCGCCCGAGGTCGCCCCGTCGCTGAACGACCAGGCGAAGGACGTGACACCGCTGCCGCCGAAGTAGAACGCGCTAAAGACGTAGGAGAACGAACCGTTCGGCCCCTGGGTGGTCGAGATGACGACGGTGGGGATCGCGAAAATGGTGACCGACCCGGTCCAGACGGTCCCGCCCCCGGTCACGTTGTCGAGGACCGTCAGACGGACGGTGAAGTTCCCCGAGTTGCCGTAGACGTGGCTCGGCGTGGTCGCGTTCGCGACCGTGCCGTCCCCAAACTCCCAGAGGTAGCTGTAGTTCCCGCTGCCCCCCGTCACCGTGGGTACGAACGAGAGGTGCTCGCCGACGAACAGTGCCGGCGTGGCCCCGGTCGTCAGCGTCACCGAGACCGACGGCCCGGCTCCAGCGACGACGACGATATCCGTCGTCACGATGGCGACGTCGTTGAACGCGTCGACGACGTGGAGCGTGACCGCGATGAGGCCGGGGACGGCGAAGACCCGGGTCGCGTTGGCCCAGAACGTCCCGTTCCCCCCGGCGACCTGGGCGTACACGAACGCGCCGCCGGTGAACGAATAGATCGCCTGACTGATCGAGTTGTTCGTGCCGGTCGTCATCAGCGTCGAGAAGGAGTCCAGGAACGGCGCCGAGCCTCCCGGAGCCGCCACGATCGGGCCGACCGTGAGGGGAGCGGGCACAGCGCTCACGAACTGGGTCCCGTTGAAGAGCCCGCCCGCGCCGTGGACGTTGAACGCGATCACCCGGGCCGAGAAGACGACGCCGTCGTTCGCCGGGATGACCAGCGTGAGCCGCGTCGTGTTCCAGATGTGGGCGGTACCTGGTAGCGTGCCGTTGTTGGGCCACGTCGCGGACAGGTCGAGCGGGGAGGTGGCCCCCTCGGCGTACAGGACCGCGTAGTGGGTGATCGCCCCGCCCGGGCTCGCCGGCGCCGCCCAAGCGAGCACCACGAAACTGTCGCCGGCGGCGAGCGAAGCATTGACCCCGAGCGGGGTCGCCACCACGCGGAAGAGGTCGACCGGGGCCACCGCCACGTCGCCGCGGGCGTCGACCACGGAGGCCCCGACGCGGGCCACCCCGGCGTCGACGGCGAACGTATGCGACGTCGACGCGAGCGGACCGGAGTCGGTGAGGGTGACCCCGCTCCCGTCGCCGAAATCAAAGCTGACGTTGTACGGTGGGGCCCCTCCCACGATCGTCGCGGTCACCGTCGCCATGAGGGAGGGCGCGATCAGAACGAGGGGCACGCTCGAGAGGGTGATGCCGATCGTCGCTAAGGTCGTCGGTCCGACGGCCGTGCCTCCGGTGGCGGACGTGTTCCCGGTGAGCGTCGTCGCCGAGATTGCCACATCGTACACGAGGCCGCCGAGGCCGGGACGGAGCACCGCGGAGCGGGCCGGCCCGGTGGTGTAGAGGAGGTGCGCTCCTCCCGTCGTGGCGTTGAGGTAGATGGCGAAGCTCGCGACCCCTGGCGTCGCTTCCGACCACGTGAGCGCGTACCCGCCCGCGACCGCCGTGACGTTCGACGCGGAGTACACGGGGGCCGCCACGGTTCCGAAGTTGCAGGCCGCCAGCGTTCCGCCGACGGTGGCATTGCCGTACCGGGGAGGGCTCCAGCTTCCCGCCGACGTTTCCGCCCGCACCCAGTAGGGGTACCGCCCCGGATACCCCGGTAGGGTGAGGGAGGCGCTCCACGTCGCGAACTGCGTGGTGTTGCCCGGCCCCCCGCCGCGCGTCCCCGCGGCCGGAATGACGACCGGCGAACTCGAGGAACTGCAACCGAGGACGTCGAAGGCGACCGCCGCGACGCCGTCGGGAGCGCCGACGACCACCGAGAGATTCACGTATCGAGTACCCGTCGATGCATCCTGGAGGAACGTGAGGCCAAGGGGCGCTATGGGGGTCGAGAGGTTGTCCGGAACGTATTCGCTACCTCCGCCGCCGAACGGGTCGAGATTGCCCGGCGGCTGAGCGGTCGCCTGCCAGGCTACCTGTCCCGCCGTCGCCGTCAAAGTCCAGTTGGGGTACGCCCCGGTCCCCCCGAACTGCCGGAAGTCGGCGCACGACGCGCCCGCCCCGACCGGACGCGTGCACCCGGTCGAGCTCGACGTCGCCTGAACGAACGCGTACGAACGGGAGTACTGGCCCGTCGCGGGATCCCAGAACGCGACCCGCGTGACCCGCGGCGAGCCGATGGCGCCGAGGAGCGATCCGTCGTAGCTGTTGCACGCGGCGCTCCCCGCGACGCTCGGACACCCGTTCCACCCGATCGATACCGGGCCGGCGTACCCCCAGCCGGTGGAGGTGTTGGCCGCCGCGACGAAGAACGGGGTGACGGGGCGACCCTGGCGGGTCGAGGTCGGTCCCCAGTTGACGAGAAGATTCCGTCCCGGGCGGGAGGTGTCGTTGACGTAGAGCGTGAGCCCGCTCGTTCCATTGGTCACCCCGACCACGTCCACCGACACGGCGTCCCCTGGAGCAAAGCCACCGCGGGGCGCGACGGGGGTGCGCGCCGAGGGAACGACGCTCAACTGATCGTCGCAGTAGAGCCTCCCCTGGATCGTGAGCGTCGCACTGTCGTTCTGGCACGCGGGATCGCAGGAGGCAACCGGCGTGAGGCCGAACAGCGGCGTGAGCACGCTCCAGTTCGCGCTCGGAGCCACGCCGGGACCTGCGAACGGCGGGAGGAGGGCGACCTCGAGAAACGACTTCGCCTGGTAGGAGCAGGGGATCCCCCCGACCCACACTCCCACGAAGATCGACCGGAGAATGCGCCCCGCGTCCGTCCCGGAGGGTAGGGTAAGATTGGCGCGGAATCGCTCGGCGGAGGCTCCGCTCCCGTTGTAGAAACTCACCATCGAGGCGTCGCCCCCCCGGGGACAGGGGGCTTGCTCCGTTGCGAGCACCGCCGGCACTTCGCCCGCCGGGAGCGGGGCCAGGGCGGAGCAGGCCGGGATCCCGTCCGGACGCGCGGCGAGTCCCGCATGCGGCCCGCGGTGGGCGTCCGATACGATCGACCCCGGCCGCGCCGGACTGGTTCCGGATGGGACCGGATGCAGCGAGGCTGCGCTCGCGAGGCTCGGGAGGGAGCTCACGACGAGGACCGCCAAGGTGGCGAGGAGCGCGAGGCGCGCCACCGTTCGATGCGGGGACCGGCTACCCATCTCGGTCGCTCACCGGGGGCCGCGGTAAATACCTACCCTGCGGCCACCTCGCCGAAGGCTCGAGAGCGCCGCCGGTCTCACGGGGCGTGGGCCTTGGCGGCGCGGCGAGCGTCGCTGGGCCCACCCGGCACCGCGTTACTGCGGAGGCTCCCCTTCCGAGAACGACCCGTCCGACTGCAGTTTGGGCAGGTCCGCGGTCGGCGACGACTGGTAGGTCTGCTCGCCGAGCGCCGGGTCTTCCGCCGGCTCCTCGCCGCTTCCGCCGCCCCCGCCCCGCCGTCCGCGCATCAGGAGCAGCGCGGCGACGATGGCGGCCACGACGACGACCGCGATGATGACCCCGTAGAGCAGCAGGTTGTTCGGCCCGGCGCTCGTCGTGGGGCAGTTCGTGGTGCACGGTGGGGGCGGGCAGTTCGTCGTGCAGCTGCTCGTCGGCGTCAGGGTGAGCGAGACGGGGTTCCCCGACGAAGCGTTGCCCGCGGTCACGTAGACCACGGCTTGGGCCGCGTTGTAGCCGGCCGCGGTGACGTTGACCGTCCAGTTGTAGCCACCCGCCACGCTCACGTTGAAGGTGCCCGTCGCGGTATCGATCGTCTGGAATCCGCCCAGGGCGGTCTTGTTCGTGACCTTCAGGAACGCCTTCGAAAGCGCCGCCTGCGGGCTGATGAGCCCGGAGATCCAGCCCTTGTTCGTGAGCGTGATGTTCACGAGCGTGCTTTGCCCCGGATGGACGAGGACGTTCTGCCGCGAGAGGTTGTAGCCGGTCTCCGTCGCGGTGACCATGTGGAAGCCGCCCCGCACGGAGATGTTGAAGACGCCGTTCACCAGCGTCGTCGAGTTGAGCGGCATCCCGTCCACGCCGACCCGGAGCGTCGCTTTCGGCTGCGCGACCGCGCCGACGATCCAGCCGCCGCCGAGGGTGATCGGCACGTTCGTCGTGACCCCGGGGTTGACGATGATGTAGTTGTACGACGGCGCCAGTCCGGGCGACGTCCCGTTGACCCAGTAGTACCCCCACTGGAATCCGGCGGTGTAGTTGTAGATCGCCGTGGTCGGGTTCGGTGTCACCACGGTCCCGTTGATCTTGATCGTGGCATTGGCCGGGTTCGCCCGTCCTGCGATCCATCCGAGCGTCCGGAGCAGGTTGATGTGAAGCGGGCTCGCCTGACCGGGCGTGGTCGTTACGATCTGCCCGATGATCGATTGGTACTTTGGCCCCGCGCTCGCGTTGATGGTGTACGTCTGGCCCGCGGCGACCGACCAGTTGAACGTGAGCGTGGTCGCGTTGAAGGGCGACATCGCCACCGCTACGTTTTCCACCGTGAGCAGGCTGGAGGAGGTGCGCGGGAAGAACGTCCCGGTGATCCACGACGCCTGGACGGCGACGTACGTCACGGTGAGCGACGGGGCTCCGGCCGCCGTGAACGACGCCACCTGGTTCGGGGACGTGACCGCGCCGCTGTACCCTTGGAACGCCCAGACGTAGCCCGGGACATCGGGGAACGTCGAGGGCGCCGACACGCCGACCAGGATGCCGTCATCGACGGCGGTCACGTTCGGTAGCTTGACGGGGAGCGAGAAGCCGGTCACGGCGACCGTCAACGGGACCCCGACCGCGTTGCTCGTGATGGAGATCGGGCGGAACTCGGCCGCGTAGAGGTTGCCGTCAAAGAAGCGGGGGTCGCTCGTGGTGGTGCAGAGGGTCGTCCGGCAGTCGCTCCAGGTCGCGAACGTCCCGGCCGTCGTCGCGACGAGGCCGAGATTGAACCCGATCCGTTGCGTGACATTGGGGATGCTATCCTGGTCCGTCACCACGAACTGGGCCGACCACGTCGCGCCGCCGTCGGTCGAGAAGATACCGTACGTTCGGTAGTAGCCCGTCGAGGGGTCGTTGCCGACGTAGACGACCCAGACCTTGCCGTCGGGCCCGACGGTGACCTTCGGCTGGAAGTAGGTGTGCGCATTGCCGGGAAGCGAGATCCGGACCGGAGTGGTGAACGTCCCGCCGCCGTTGGTGCTGCGGATCAGGTCGATCGCGGCGTGCCCCTGGAGGCTCCCGCTCTGGTTGTCGGCCCAGGCGATGTAGACGCTTCCGACATGGGCGGACGCCGTCCAGTTGTCCACGGCGAGGCTCGGGAAGGAGAACCCGAGCCACGACGCGGGCGTCGTGACCGGAGCATTGTGGACCGCCAGCGCCCCGCCGACATCGGCCATCGCCGGGAACGAGGTGCCGTTGGTCGTCGATTTCCCGTAGAGGATGGAAAGGTCGAGTTCCCCGTTCGAGGCTTGGACCGTGGCGTTGTTGAAATCGAGGGCGATGATGTGGATCGGGTACGTGGGCGCTGGGCCGACCGCCACCTGGAACGACTCCGCACCGTTGCTGCTGATCGTTCGGGGGACGGACCAGGTGAGACCGCCATCCGCCGACACCGAGATCTGGACGTACGCCGAGACGGCGCCGATCGTGCACGCGGTGTAGTTGATCGCGTAGTGCAGGATGTCCCAACCCACGACCGCGACGTGGTTGAAGCCGTTCAACGCGAGCCACGGGCGCTCCGTCACGTTCGCGTAGTTGGTGAACGTCCCGTTCATCCCGGAGCACGACGGAAGGTTGTAGAGCATGAAGGTGGGAATCCCGGAGACCTGCACCGGGGCGCTCCAGCTCACGCCGCCGTCGGTCGACCGCCCCACGTCGACGCCCCAGTTGTTGTAGAACTGGTTCATCTGAGCGGTCGTGGTGCAGTTGCTATCGAACGTCGCGCCGAGCCAGAAGCACTGGGGGAAGTACGTCGCCGCGAACAGCGAAAGGTTCGAAGGGGAACTCGCGACGGTCCCCTCCCCGTGGTTGATCGACCCGTTCGACGCGTCCCCGACCTTCGTCCACTGGGTCGCGAGCCCCAAGTAATCCGTGGCCCAGGTGCGGCCGCCATCGGTCGAGCGGAACGCCGCACTGATCCCATGTTTGATGAAGAACGGCGTCGGAGCCGGCGTGTAGCACGGACTCCCTCCCGTTCCGTTGTACGTGCCGAGAAGGGAATCGCCGACGGCGAGGAGCGAGCGGTTGTTGGAGCCGGCTTGAACCACGGAACTCTCGTCCGTGCAGTTCGACCCGGCGATCAGGAAGTTGGAGTTCGTGGAGCCCGAGGCGGGGAGGACCGTCGAACGCACCGGGGCCAAGGACGGGGAAGCCCCCACCGCGGGACCTCCGCCGACGGAGCCCCCGAACCACTGAGAAAGAGGGACCCCGGAAGCCCGCAGGGAGGCTTCGGATCGGACGACCTGGCTGATCGGGACCTGCGCATGGCTCGCCTGGAGGGCGTTGAGGTTCGCGCGGGGGATCGTCACGGTCGTCGACGATGGCGGTGCCACCGAGGGCGCGAGCGCCGTTCCGAGTGCACCGGGGTGGGCACCCGAGGCGGCGTGGCCGGAAGCAAGTAGGGAGGGAACGAGGCTCGTGAGCATCAGGACCGTCAACACCACGACCCCCGCGAGGGCCCAAGGCCGGCGGCGGTCGGCGACCGATGATTGAAGCGTCGACAGTTGGTTCGTCGTCATACGTGCGGGCGCCCGTTCGGGGTAGTTGTACTTCATGGTTTCGTCTCCATCTCTTCTGGGGAAACATCGAGTTCGTCGGTCGTCGCGGGGGGCGGCGGAGCGGCGGGCTCGGCCTCCGTGGCGGGGTGGCGCCGGCGCCAGTACCCCACGAAGGCGAGCGCGACCAGAAGAACCCCCAACGCGAGGCCGATCGCGGTCAGGCCGGGGATCAGCGTCGACCCGGCGGAGGTCGTGTTCTGCGCCACGACGCTGACGGTCGAGTTCGCGTGGGCGGTCCGGTTGAAGCCGTCCGTGACGGTGACCCCGACCGCGAAGGTGCCGGTGTGACCGTAGACGTGGTCGGTAAAGTTCACGAACGTCGTCTCGGGAGGACTGCCGTCGCCAAACGCCCACTGGTACGTATAGTTGTACGGGGGCACGAGGACGGCGACCGCCGCGATGAACGAGACCGGCAACCCCGTGAACGAGCCCGTGGGCACCGACAGGCTCACGGAGGGCGGGACCGGCTGGAACGTCGCCGTGACGTTGCCGCTCCCGTTCACGTAGAGGTGGCTCCCGCTCACGTTCACGCTGCCGTTGGTCGACCAGCCGGCGAGGTGATCCCCGGCGCACGGGGTCGCCTTGATGGCATACACACCGCGCGAGAGCGCGAAGGTGGAACCGTTCACGACGACGCGGCCCTGGACGGTCATGTCCCCGCAGTTGGGGGGGTTGATCGTGAAGCCGACGGTGTAGCCGACCTGCGTGAACACCGCCGTCAATATCGAGGTCGTGGCAAAGGAGATGTTGCTGCCCGTGATCGTCGCGCCGCTGGAGTTCTCCCACGCGGTGAGCGCGTAGCCGGTGCACGGAATGGCGGCGAGGCTGAAGACCGCGGTCTCGGGGACGGTCGCCGTCGCGTTGTTCCCGTAGATCCGACCCCCGAGGTCGATCGAGCCACACCCCGCGGGGTCGGTGTAGAGGAAGACATCCGCGAGCGGGCGGAACACCGCGTCGATCGACCCGGAGGTGTTCACGTAGGCGTTCCCGCCCACGATCGTGATCCCGCCGGTCGTGATCCACGTGACGAAGCCGTAGTTCCGGCACGTGTTCGCCGAGATCGGGGCGACGGTGCCCGGGGGCACGTAGGTGTAGTTCGCATTCACGAACGTGCTGGATTCGAAATTGATCGTGCCGCAGAACGGCGGGTCGGTGATGAACCCGATGAACACCGCGCTCGTCCCTGGGATATTGATCGACTTGAGCACGCCGGAATAGTTGATCGTGAAGACGTGTCCGCTCACGCTGAGGCCGGGCGTCGTGTTGAAGCCGAAGAAGTAGTAGTTGGTGCAGCTCACCGCCGAGATGAGGTGCGTCGAATTGTTCTGGACGACGACCACGCTCCCATTGCGGTAGTTGGTGCCGTCGAAGGTGATGTACCCACAGAATCCGGGCACCGTCACGAGCGTGACCTCGGTCAAGTGGTAGTTGACTTCCCGGACGACCCCCGCGCTCGTCACGGTCATCGACGACCCGGCGACGCTGACGCCGGCGCTGGCGTTCCACTTGAGGAACCCGTAGTGCGCGCACGGCAGCGGGGCGATGGCGTACGTCCCGGGCGTGAAGTTCAGGTTCTCACCGTTCACGTACCCCGTGTTGTTGTAGCCGATGCCCCCGCAGCTCGTGGGCGACGTCTGGAACAGCACCTGGACCGCCGTTCCGGAGGGGATGAAATTCGCGATGATCGTCCCGTTCCCGTGGGGCGTCAGCGACCGTCCGAGGATCGTGAAGTTGCCGAGGATCCCCCATCCACCGAAGACGTAGCCGCCGCAGCCGGAGAAGAGGCCGATGGTGTTGGGAAGGTTGTCGAGGAGACCGAGCGTCTGCCCGTTCGTGTACGCGTTGCCGTCGATGTTGACGGTGCCGCAGATCGCGGGGGAGGTCGCGACGGTGATGTTGTCGGTCGGCCGGATGTACAGCAGGATGACGTCGAGCGTACCGTTCGAGGTCACGAGCGCCTGCGTGGTCTGGTTGTAGGAACCCAGGACGACGCCGCCGGACCGCGACCAGTTGAAGAAGACGTACGGCCAGCACGGGTTCCCCTTGACCGCGTAGACGCCGGGCAGCTCCGAAAGGTAGGTGTTGTTCCGGTACGCCGTCCCGTTGAACCAGACGTTGCCGCAGTTGCCCGGGGTGGTCTGGAGCAGCACCTGGAAGTGGGGGAGCGGGCCCCGGGACACGGTGTCGTTGTGGCCCAGGAACGCCGTGACGCTGGCGTTGTTGACGGCGGAGATGTAGAAGTGGATGAGCCCGTTACCGCCGCTGCCGGGGATCGTTGCGTTGTAGATCCCGTACGTCGGCGTCCCGGCCTTCCGCACCATCGAGACGTTGCTCCAGGCGGCGTTGGGGAGCTGGTAGTTCAGCGAGACCGAGCTCACGTTGCCGAGGTCCTGTACGCGCGCGCTCACGTTGACCGAGCTCCCGGGCGTCACGAAGCCGCCGCGGCTCGAGTTCGCGTCGTGGTCGACCCAGAACGGCGTGAAGTCCTTCTGGTAGGTGTTCGACTGGTACTCCTTGATCGCGGTGCCGAAGTTCTCGGTCGTCCACGGCCACGAGGTGCCGAAATTGAGCGAGGTGCCGTTGAAGGTGAAGGTCGGATAGTACCCCGTCCCTCCGTTCGCGTCCGCGTTGTAGCACGGGGCGACCGTCCCGGCGGCCGCGAAGCTGTTGCAGACCCCCGACGTCGATTCCGGAGCGAACGTCGCATAGTCGCCGCGCCAGGCGCCCGCCGTGTAGAAGTGCGGAACCCCCCAGGCGACCGGGGGACCGCTCTCCCAGTTGTACTGGTTGTAGGAGTTGCAGGCGGGGTTCTGCGTCGGGTTGTACGTTGAACAGAGGTCGGCGCCCAACCCGAGACCGAACGACGTCGACCAGTTGAGGAGACACGCGTCCAGGCAGGAGCTGTGGTAGTAGGGGTAGTAGGTGTGGTTGCTCGTGTTGAGAGCGTTGAAGGTGTAACTGTGGGACGCCCCGACGCTGGCGCTCGTGTTCTCAAAGAACCCGAGGGGGTTTGACGGTCCGACCCCGCCGACGAACGTCAAGTTGTACCAGGTGGCCGAGGGGAGGCTCGACGCGATGAGGGAACCCGAGCCGGCGTTGACCTGGTTCTGCTCGCAGTAGTACGCGCTGTCGCGGGTGAAGCTCTCCCCGCCGTTCGGGCAGGCGAAGGTCGCCGCCGTGGCGGGCCACATCTTGGAGGCGTTGAACAGCCCCCAGACCATCGCGTTCTCGCTGTACGTCAGGGTGTTTGAACTCTGGTTCTGGCAGCCGACGTTCGGCGTGAACGAGACCACCGCGTACGACTGGGTGTTGATGCTCAAGCCGTCGCCGCCGACCACGATCCCGACGTAGACGTCGTTGTAATTGCACGGCTGGCCCTGGGTCCCCAGCGCGGGGAGGTAGAGCGGGATCGTGAAGTGGGTCCCCGAGCCCGCCACGTTCGAGAAGAACGACGCGTGGACCTGGTCGTTCCCGAGCGGGGCGCAGTTGCCTTGGCTCGAAAAGTCCGGCTGAAGGGGGTAGCCGTTCCCCACCGCGTGGTACGCGGGATAGATGATCGGCGGAGGAGGAGGGCACGGGACCGTCGAGGGGTGCACCCGGGGCGGCGGAGTCGAAAGTGCGGTCGGGTGAGCGGAAAGCGCCCCGTGGGCGCTTGCGGGCGGCGCCGGGACGATCGAAGCGGCCCCGTTCGTTCCGAGCGCGACCCAGAGGCTCGTGACCATCACGATCGCGACGAGGATCGTCGGGCCGGCCCCGAACCGGCGGCCGGTCATGGGCGGCGACTCGGCGGGGGCGGGAGGTCAGCGCGGGGGCCGGTCCCGAGGGCGGCGGCCGACGGGGCGGGAGGGTTTCTCCGGTGCCCGAGGGTCGTAGACTTCGAAACTCGACGAGTAGCGGATCCGGTCCCGTTCTTCGGGGGAGGCGAGGGCAGGGTGCGCGGGAGGCTTGCGCGCGTCGACCCAGCGACCGAATCCGAAGACCGCGACGGCGCCGCCGGCGGCCGCGATGACGATGCCGAGGTACCCGCTGTAGGGGAGTCGTCCCAAGAGCGGCTTGAAGACGCCGATGAGGAAGACGACCGCCCCCACGACGCCGAGCGCGAAATAGACGTTCGGCTCGACGACGGTCGAGGCGGGCTTTCCGGACGGTTCGGCCATCGCTTCGGGGGGGACGCGCGGACCGGATGCGCGACCGCCACTCCGCTACGCGAGCCCGGGCGCGCCAGGCCGGTCAATGAGTCCCCCGACATCGGACGTTGCGTAGCCTCCCGTTCGTGTGTCCCTCGAGCCCCGCCTACGCGCGCGTTCCGTAGCTCCGGATGAACTCTTCCGCCCAAGCGAGGGTTTCCCGCGTGATCGACGACTTCGTCTTCCCGACGGCTTCCAGCAGGTTGTCCATGCGGACGCCGACGACCTTCGAGATCGGCTCGATCTTGGAGGCCGCGGTCGGGGTCGCGCTCGCGGTGAAGAGACCCGCCATGGCGCCTTGTCGGGCGCCGGGGCTCTCGTTGAGCTCGACCGACAGCTGCTCGCGCAGCGCGATCAGCTTCCCTTCGTCGACCACGGACGCGATGTCGGCGCCGGAGAACCCATCGGACCTCTTCGCGAGCTCGCCAAAGTCGATGGCGCCCTCGCTCGGGACCCCCTTCATGTGGATGCGGTAGATGTCCTGCCGCGCATCCAGGTCCGGCGGCGGCACGTAGAAGATCTTGTCGAAACGACCGGGACGCAGCAGCGCCGGGTCGAGCATCTGCGGCCGGTTCGTCGTCGCGATGATGATCACCTTGTCCTTCGGGCGGAGACCGTCCATCTCCGTCAGGAACTGGCTCACCGCGCGCGAGACTTCCGGGGTCTTCATCGATTCTCGGCTCGCGAGCGCGTCGATCTCGTCGAAGAAGACGATCGACGGCGCGTTCTCGCGCGCCCGGTACAAGACGTCCCGCACCGCGGCCTCGCTCTGGCCGGCGAGCGCGCTCACGAGCTCGGGACCGTTCACGATCTGCATCGGAACGTTGAGCTCGTTCGCGGCCGCGCGCATGATGTGCGTCTTGCCGCAGCCCGGCGGGCCGAAGAGCAGGATCCCGCGCCCGGTCTTGATCTTGTAGTTCTCCATGAGCTCGGGCCGCGTCAACGGCAGCTCGACGTACTCCCGGATCGCCTGCTTGATGTCGGTCAGGCCGCCGACATCGTCCCACTTGACGACGATCTTCCGCTCCATCCGCTGGACCTGGTGCATCTTCCGCTCGTAATCCAGCTTCATCGTCTCGTAGTCCGCGATCATGCGGAGCGAGATCGACGGCTTGATCCGGCCGATGATCTGGCGGAAGTCGTCCATCGCGATCGGGGCGCGCACGCCGGTCATCATCTCGCGCCGGACGGCGATCGTCGCCCCTTCCCGCACGAGGTTCGCGAGGTCAGCGCCCGAGAACCGCTCGGTCTTCTTCGCGATTTCCGCCAAGTCGATGTCGTTCGCGACCGGCCGTCCCACGAGGTGCACGTGGGTGATCTCCATCCGCTCGTTGAAGTCGGGCGGCGGGACGTAGATGATCTTGTCGAGCCGACCGGGTCGCATCAGCGCCGGGTCGATCAGGTCGGGCTTGTTGGTCGAGCCCACGACCATGACCCCGGCGGACTTGTCGATCCCGTCCATCTCCGAGAGCAAGATGCTCAGGAGCCGGGGCGTGACATCGTCCGCGGTGTACATGTCCCGGCGCTTCGCGACCGCGTCGATCTCGTCCATGAAGAGGATGCACGGGGCCCGCTCGCGCGCGGTCCGCAAGAGGTCGGCGACCCGGTTCTCGGATTCACCGTACCATTTGCTCATCAGATCACTGCACTTGATCGAGATCATCTCGACCCCGAGCTCGCTCGCGAGCGCCTTCATCAGCATCGTCTTCCCGCAGCCGGGCGGGCCGAACAGGAGGATCCCCTTCGGCGGCTCGAGGCGGAAGCGCGTCGTGACGTCCTTCCGCATCAGCGGGATGATCATCGATTCCTTGATGTCGGCCTTCACATCGTGAAGACCGCCCACCATCTCGAACGTGATCTTCTGGAGGCCCCGCATCTCCGAGACGCGGGTTCCGACGCTCGCGCCCCCGAGCTGGCTCGTGAAGTACGCCTCGAACGCATCGCGGATGACGAGCGATCCCGCGACCGCCGTCATCATCCCGGGGACCATGAGGAAGACGACGACGTTCGTCCAGTTCGTGTAGCTGAACGCCGCGAAGGCCAGCAGGGTCACGACCGCGATCGCGAGCCCGGCGTACACCGAGTACCGCACGACCTGCTTGAACGTCTGCTTCTCGCGGTCCTTGAGCGCCGTCGTGACGAGCCAGGCGGCGAAGCACCAGGCTCCGACCTCGATGAGTGGGATCGCGATCGAACCGACCCCCCCGCCGCCGATGCCCAGGAGCTGGGGGTTCGGGTTCAGCATCGAGCCGAACGCCTGGCCGACCGAATTGAAGCTGAAGTACTCGATCGGGAGCGTGGGATTGAGCGCGGCCGCATGGCCGGCGATCAGGCTCGGGGAACCGGTCGCCCCGGGACCGACCAAGTAGCCGAGCACGGGAAGGTTCCCGAGGGTGACGAACAGCGAGATCATGAGTCCGCCCGCGATCGCGACCGCGAGACCGAGGTACAGCGAGAAGATCATCGCGAGGAACACCGGCACGACGAACGAGAGCCCGACCGGCGCGAGGAACAGGGTCAGGAACGCCCCGAGCCCGAACCGCCAGTCGATGAGCGCGGCGAACAGCACCGGGATCGACGCGAACAGGAAGATGAACCCCAGCGTACCGGATTGGTAAGCCACCTCCGGGGCGGTGAACAGCACCAGGACGAGCAGCGCGAGCTGCGGGAACTTCCAGGCGATCAGCATCACCGCGCCGGCGATGAACAGCACGTAGGGCCACGGGTAGAACGGCAGGAAGAATCCGCCGAACAACGCCGTCGCGCCCATGAGGCCGACCGCGAGGTTCTTCGGTTCCTTCGTCTGCTTCATGAACCACCGCTCGACGCGCGGGGCGTAGAGGAAGGCGAGGAGGATCATTGCGATCCCGACCGCCATCAGGAAGACGAAGAGACCGTCGTAGAGGAGCGCGGGGTAATGCTGGAAGTACTGGCTCCCGATCGCGGTCGCCTGTGCCCCGTTGTAGCTGTTCTGGAGCGCCGTGTGCGTCGCGTCGGCCGCGGCGTCCAGCGTCAAGTACGTCGTGCCCTGGAACGGCCCGCCCGGGAGCGTCGCGCGGACGATGGTGAACGTGAGGACGACCGGCGTCCCC
>JAKIWS010000016.1 GCA_022749895.1 Thermoplasmata archaeon | reverse complement strand
TGCTCGCGGTCCAGTTGACCGCGAGGGTGTTGTTCGTCGGGCGGACGGCGAGACCGGTCGGCGCGGAGGGCATCGCGACCCGGCTCCAGAGGGCGCCCGATCCGGCGACGCTCGCCGCGACGACGAACGTTCCGGACGTGTTGTCGAAAGCGAGCCCCCCCGTCGCGTTACCGGTGTACGCGATGCCCAGTGGGAAGCCGTTGGTCAGGTCCAGCATCTGGACCCAGGCGCTCGCCACGCCGGCGACCGCGAGCAGGCCGTCCGACGCATCCTCCGCGATGTACCTCGGCTGCCCGACGCCGAGCGGGATCGCCCCCCGGGCCCCGTTCGAGACCTGGATCGTGGTGAGGTTGTCGGAAACGAGGTTCGCGACGATCAGTTCCCCACGAGGGTCCCAGACGATGCTCACCGGGTCGAACCCGACCGCGAAGACCCGACCGGTGTTGAAGCCGGCGAACTGGATCGTGGTGACGTTCCCCACAGGGCCGCCACAGTTGACGAAGTAGGCCACCGTGAGCACCGAGTCGGCCGCCCCGGCGCACGCGGTGAGGAATGGTGCGCTGACGGTTCCGTCGAGGGATCCCGTCACGCTCCCGAAGATCTGGACCTGGCCGCGGGTCTCGCCCACGTAGAGCAGGTGGTGGACCGAGTCGACGGCGAGCGCGGTGGCGTTCGCGCCGACCGGGAGGAGGATCGAAGCCCCGGGGCTGCCGGTGTTGGCGTTGACGGTCAGAACGGTGGCGCTCACCGTGTCGGCCAGGTACACGATGCCTGACTGGGCATCGATCGCCAACGGGGGAGAGCCCGCGGCCGGGGCGAACGTCGGCAGGGCCGTCGTCCACGCGACCGCGCCGGTCGCTTCGACCACCGACTGGAGCTGGGTCGGGAACAGGCCGTAGCTGATGAGCGTCCCCGCCGACGGATCGACGATGGTCGGGCCGGTCTGCGTCGGGTAGGCGGAGTAGAGATGGGTCACGGCCAGGGTCGGCAGGTGCAGCGCGGCCGTCGGCGCGCTCTCGCTACCGGGGAGGATGACCGTCGAGGTGCCCGCGTCGAGGGCCATCTTGTAGTACGCCGCGCCGAACGGGCCCAACGCTTGGGCGTGGCCGAGCTCGACTCCGGTCCCGGCATCGATGAGTTCGACGGCGGAATAGTACCCGTAGGTGCAAATGACGACGCCGGGACAGTTCGTCGAGAAATTGTCGACCAGGATCGCATTGTCCGTCGCGTCGTAGGCGATCCAGTTGGCGTAGCCGGGGTCGCCGGATAAGCTCCCGGCGAAGAGGTTGGTCGCGAGGTTGAACCGGAAGAAGAGCGTGCTCGTCGTGGAGTAGTTGGCCGCGAGGAGCGTGAAGCTGCTCGGGATGTAGGCGAGCGCGATCGGGACGAAGGCCGCGACCGTCGAGCTCAGGGTCGTGACGACGTGGTCGTTCGTCGTATTGTACAGCACGATCGCGTTCTGGCCGGCCGCCAGCGCGAGCTCATGGAGATTCGGGACGGCCACGAGGTCGTTGCCGATGCAGCCGAGGACCGGGCACGCGACCCACGTTGTCACGATCCCCGAATTCCCATCGATCGCGGCGATGTAGCCGTCGGAGTAGTTCACCGCGAATACCTGGTTCGACGCGGAATCGTACGTCACCAAGAACGGCTGAAAGTCGGGCCGGGGGGATCCCGCGAGCGTCACGTTCCCCGTCGGCTGCAGCGTCGTCTCGTTGTACAGACGAACGAACCCATGGTGGGCACCTCCGCCCCCCCCCACCGCGACGAACACCGTGTGGCTCACTGGGTCGACGGCCACCGACCCCGCCGTCTCCCCGGCGAGGGGATTGCCGGCGGCCACTCGGGCGATCAGCGTGCCGTTGGATTCCCAGAAGGCGGCCAGGTCGCTGCCGACGCCGTTGGTCGCGAAGACGACGTGGCGGACCGTATCGATGTCCGCGAACGCGGAGTTCGTGACGTCGCCGGGCGATGTGTAGGTCAGGTTGCGGAAGTAGTGTCCGTTGAACGGACCGAGCACGGCGCTCCCGGGATGAATCCCGGCGAGGCGCGCCGCGAGGGTGGCGTGAGGCGCTGCCGTCCCCGACACGTGGCCCCGGGTCGGAACGAGCGATGGCCCAGCCCGCTCGGCCAAGGGTACCACGCTGAGGATCGTGAGGACGACGATTGCGGCGACGACAAGGCGGGCATGTCGGCGCACCCACGACTCGGTATTCCCCAGAGGAAGCATCGACGGCTCCCTACGACTCCCCATATTTGGTGGCGTCGGGTCGCTATTCGGCGTTCCTGGGTGTCGCCTTATCCTTCGACCAGTCGGGCCGCAGCGCGGCGGAGCGCGCGCGCTTCCCCACGGAACCGGGCGGCGACATACAGGTTGACCGCCCACGGCTGCGGGGGGCGGGCCCAGATCGAGCGCCACGACGACCTGCGTCCGAACGGGCGGGTCGGGCGACCGTCCTCGACCAGGAGCACGGTGCCGAAGTCGCTCACCGGGTCGGTCCGGGGGACGAGACCGGAGAGGTCGATCAGCAGGGACGCGGCCGGGGCCTTGAGCCGGCGCGCGAGCTCGTCCTCGATGGCGCGTCGGCGGGCCGGAGCTCGAAGGAGCCGCGTCCAGGCCGAACGATCGCCGAGCTCCTCCGGTTTCCAGCCGGTCATGCGCTTGTGCAAACGACGGGCGAGAACTCCCTGGACGAGGGCACCCGAAGTGCCCCCTACCGACGCGAGGGCGGCGAGCAGCGCGCCATCCGTCCCGCGCAAATGCGGCGCGGCCGCGGCGGGGTACCCCGGCATCCGCTCGACGGCGGCCTGCGCCATCAGTTCCGCGGCCCGGACGGTCTTGTGGAAGTACACAGAGGTGTACATGAGGCTCCGACCGACGAGGAACCCCTCGAGCGCGCTCCGGCCTTTCTCCGCGAACGCGAGCCGTTGACGGTAGACGCGGGTCGTCTCTAGGAGACGCGTCGCGTCGATCGCGCCGTGGGCGACGCCGGTGTAATGGGCGTCGCGCTGGAGGTAGTCGATGCGATCGGCGTCGACCGCGCCGTGGAGCATGGAGCGTAGGAGCTCGGGGTTTCGGCCCCGACCTTGCGGGTCGACCAGGTCGGCGACCCGCTGCGGGTCGACCCCGAATCGCTCCAAGGTCGTGGGGATCGCGGCGGCGTCCGGCTCCTCCCCGAGGATTCGGGCCCGGGAGATCGCCTCGTGACCGTACCCGAACACCTCCTGCAGCGTCGGGTCAAAGGTGTGCGAGAACGGGGGGTGCCCAAGGTCGTGCAGGAGACCGCCGCACGCCACGGTCGTGATCGCGTCGGCGTCGAGGTCGAGACGCTCCGCCATCGTCCGGGCGACCCAGTAAACGCCGAGCGAGTGCTCGAGCCGGGTGTGGTTCGCGCCCGGGAAGACCAGATGGGCGAACCCGGTCTGTCGGATCCCCCAGAGCCGCTGGAACGCCGGCTCGCCGACGAGCGCGAGCGGCGCTCCCGACAGGGTGACCGTCCCGTGGACCGGATCGTAGATCGACTTCCGCGAGGTGCGGGACCCGGCCCGGGGCATGCGACCCGGGAATCGACCCGGGACTAAAGGGGGCCACCCGACGCCGGTGGAGTTTCCCGCGCGTCTGAAGGTTCTTAACAGCGTCGTCGGCTTCTGAGGTTCGTGGCGACGGCCGAACGGACCGCGCGCGCTGCTCCCGCGGTGGGTTCGCCCATCGAGGAGGCGCGCCGGCTCTTCCGTCAGGCGGAGGAACGCGAAAGCCACCACGACAAGACCCGGTACAACGAGGCCCTCAAGGCGTTCCTCGCCCACGTGGAGGCGCACCGCCGCCGGCTCGGCGACGATGCCGCCGAGGTCGCGGGACGGCTCGACGAGACGGCGATGGCGTTCTACCGCCTCTCGCAGCCCGAGCTCGCGCGCCGCGCCGCCGACGTGGGGCTGGAGCTCGCGCCCGGTTCCGCCGCGCTCCTCCACCACAAGGCGCTGATCCTGATCGCGCTGAACGATCCTCCGAAGGAGATCCTGGGCCTCCTCGACCGCGCGGAGAAAGCCAAGCCGAACGACAAGGCGATCTGGGGAACCCGGGGGGACGTCCTCCGGCTCCTCGAGCGGCCGCGCGAAGCCGCGACCGCCTACTTGCGGGCGCAGGAGCTCGACCCGACGAGCACCCGATACGTGGACCGGGCCCTGAAACTCGTCCCCGGGGACACCGCGGTCCTCCGAGCGAAGCTCGCGATCGCTCGCGCCCACGGCGCCGACAAGGCGGCGTTGGAAGCGTGCGACGCGCTCCTTGCGACGGCCGCCGAGGACCGCGAGCTCACGATCACCCGGATCGAGCTCCTCCTCGCGCTGGGCGACCTGACCGGTGCGCTCGAGTCCGTCAAGAAGCTCCCCGTCGGTTCCGACCTGCGGATCCCGTACCTCGCCGGACGGCTGCATCTCGCCCTCGGTCAGGGGGACGCGGCGGTCGCGCAATGGCAGACCCTGTTCGCGGGTCCGGCGCTGCCCGACGCGGCGATGACCCGCGACGTCGCCGAACGGCTCGAGTCCGCCCACGCCGCCCCCGAGCTCGCCCTGCGGGCGCGCGAACGTCTGCAGGCGATCGAACCGAGGAACATCCAGAACCTGAACGGACTGCGGGTCCTCGCGGGACAGCTCGGCCATCCCGACCTCGCGATCGCGGCGTGCCGCGCCATCTTGGACGCCTCCCCCGAGAACCTCGACGCCATGCGAGCGCTCGCCGAGCTGCTCGTGGATAGTGGGCATCCGGACGAGGGGTTCGAAGCATTCCGGGCGCTCCTTCAATCCCACCCGGATGACGCGACAGCGATGCGACGGGCGCTGCAGGCCGCGGAGAACGCCCACCGTTCGGAGCTCGTCCTCGAGTTCGCCCACGCGTTGGTGGCGGCCGCGCCGGACGACGGGCCCGGGCGGGAACGGCTGGAGCACGCGCTGGTCGAGGCCGGACGTCCGACCGAGGCCCTCGCGGTCGTCGACGAGCTGCTCCGACTGGCTCCGAACGAGACCGCGTACTGGCACGAAAAGCGCCGACTTCTCGTCGAGCTCGACCGCGGCACGGATCTCCCCCTCGTCTACGACGAGCTGTTCCGGCTCGACCCGACGCGGAGCGACGTGGCGATCGACCGCGGCAACCTCCAACTCGGCCGGGCGTTCGAGGCCGCGGAAGGTTCGCCCGACCGCGAAACCGCGGCGCGATCCGCCCTCGTCGCCTACGAGCGCGCGTCGCTCGACCCGGAGCTGAGCGTCCCGGCGCAGCTCGGCGTGGCCCGCGCGTCGCGCCTCGTGAAGGACCCGGAGCGCGCCATCGTCGCCTACCGCGCGATCCTCGCGAATCCCGGCGGCGGTCGCCGCGATGATCTTCTCAAGGAGCTCGGCCACGCGCTCCGCGAGGTCGGTCGGCCGAACGAAGCGGAAGTCGCCTACACGCAGGCGATCGAGGCCGGCCGGGAGGACCCCGACCTTCTGTGGGGGGAAGTGCAGGTCCTCTCCCAGCTCAACCAGGACCCCCGCGCCGTTCGGTACCTGGACGTTCTGCTCACCCACGACCCCGCGAACCCGATGTTCCTGCGGCGCAAAGGTCAGCTTCTGCTCAAGACCGGCCACCGGCCGGAAGGTCTCGCGGCGCTGAAGAGCGCCGTCGGGAGCGCGGGCAACGACCCGCACGCGTACTTCGAGGTCGGAGAGGCGCTCCGCGCCCAAGGAGCGTACGCGGATGCGATCACGTACTACCTCCAGGGCCTCGCCCTCGACCCGAAGAGTCGACCCGGTCGGCTCGCCCTCGCGGAGACGCTCCAGCTCGCGGGTCGGTACAACGAGGTGATACCGCAGGTCGACGAGCTGCTCCGGGAAGACCCGAACGACCTGGGGGCCTGGCGCGCCCGCGCCGACGCCTACCGGGCCTTGGACCGTCCCGGCGAGGTCCAGTACTCCCTCAAAGCGATCCTGCTCCTCGACCCGCACAACGGGCCGGCGCTGTTCGAGCGGTTCCAGCTCCACCACGGCGCGAACGAGGCGGCCGAAGCGTACGACGCGCTCACCCAGCTCCTCACCACCGGCGGCCCGGAATCCCAGGACGCCGCCCTCTGGTTGACCCACGGGGACCTCGGCTCCGCGCTCGGCCACACCGACGCGGCGACCCGCTCGTACGAGAAGGCCGCGAGCCTCGACCCGGCGCAGGGGATGGAGATCGCGTCCCGGCGGGCGCGCGCCCGCCTGGTCGCCGGCCGGCCCGACCTCGCCCTGGAGGCGATCGATGCCGCGCTCGCCAAGGCGCCGCCGGGCGAGCGAAGTCTCGCAACGCTGGCGCTCCGGGCCGAGATCCTGACCGCCCTCGAGCGCCCGGAAGAGGCGAAGGCCGTGTACGAGGAGGTCCGGCGCCGCGAGCCGAACTCACCCACCGCGCTCGCCGGTATCGCGCGGAGCCTGCTCGACCAGGGCCAGCACGCCGGCGCGCGCGATCTCCTCCGGGGCTCCCTATCGACGGTCCCGGCCGACCCCCGGCTCTACCTCCTGCTCGCGGAGGCGGAGAGCGGGGTCGGCTCCGCGGCGGAAGCGGTCCACGCCGTCCAGCAAGGCGTCGCGTTGATGCCCGCCTCCGTCGAGCTGTGGACGCGGCTGGGCGAGCTCCATGTCGCCCGGGAACAGTGGAGCGACGCGTCGGGGGCGTTCGCCCACGCGATCGCGCTCGACGGCAATCGACCGGAGCTCCAGATCAAGGCCGGGTTCGTCGCGGAGAAGCTCGGGCACCCGAACGAGGCGCTGGCGCTGTACGACCGGGCGACGCAGGTCGCCCCCGGGGACAAGTACGGCTGGACGAGCCGCGGGGTCGTCCTGATCACGCTCGGACGCGCCGACGACGCGCGCGCGAGCTTCGAGCGGGCCCTCGCGCTCGATTCCGATTTCGACGCGGCGAAGGAAGGGAAGAAGGTCGCGCTGCAGAAATCCCGCGAGGGCCTCGTCGACCGCCACGGCCGCGAGGCGTTGCTCCTCGAAGCCCGCCTCCACCGCCCCGTGACGAAGAACGACCTGTTCGTGACGCTCCACGTCCCGTACGAGATGCTCGACCCGGTCTTGACCGCACTCTCGCGGAGCCCGAAAGTCGACGTCGACCGGCTCAGCGAGAGCGAGCTCCAGGAGCTCGAGTCGGCGTCGTACACCTTGATCACGACCGCGCTCGAGCGACGCCCGGAGGGGATCGAGCGGCGGGGGTTCACCCTCGCGGACGTCGCGGCGCTGAGCGCCCCCACGCTCTCGCTGGCGGCGACGCAGAAACTGTTCGGCTACCTCAAGGCGGTGCTCGAGACCGACCTCCGACCGGAGAACCTCAAGCTCGCCCCGGACGTCGAAGAGCTCGCGCGTCGGGCCCTTCTCCTCCCCGACAGCCAGCGGACCCTCTTTCAGATCGTTCGGACCCTCAAGGTCGGGATCTACAAGGCCCGCCTCATCAAGGCCGTCGAGACCGCCGGCACCGCGGTGCACGCGCCCCTCCCGTCGCTCGACCTGGGCGCGTTCTCGCCGGAGTTCAGCGGCGAAGCTCCCGGGCCATCCATGGCGACTGGGGGCGTGCAGTACTTCGCCCCGGAGGCAGAGCCCGTGCCCCCCGCATCCCCGCCCTCGGCGACGCCCCGTCGCGAACCTCGCGCGATGGAATCGACGTCGTCGGCCGGCTCCGGTGCGCGGTGTGTGGGCTGCGGCGGCATCGCCTCGGTCCGCCACAGCTGCGGGGCGATGCTGTGCCAGGTCTGCCTCGCCCAGTTCCCCACGTGCCCGAAATGCGGACTCGTCGTCGGGCCCGGCAGCCGCCAACCGATCGCCGCGGCGGTGCCCCACGGCGGTGGGGGCGAACCGCACCACGCGACGGCCCACAAGGCCCCGCCCCCGACGGCGAAACCGCGGGCCCCGCCCGAACGCGCGGCCGAGCCGGTGAAGCATCCCACGCCCCATCCGACGCCGGCGATGCCGGTCACCGCGCGGCCGAAGCCGGAGCCTCCGCCGGCGGCGTTGCCGAAGGAGGCGCCCCCGAACCGTCCCCGGCCGGCGACGCGTGAGAAAACCGACGACGAGCCGCGGCTGTAGACGCACCCGTGGGGCCCACTAGCGCGATATACCCGAACCGGCCATGCTCGGACGGTAGGGATCGATGACGACCAACCCCCCGGCGCCCCGACCGATGATGCGCATCGCGCCCGCGATCGCGGCCGGCCTGTTCGCTCTCGTGGCGCTCCTCTTGTTCGCGGGCATCTACGTCGCGTTGCCCCAGACGAACCACTTCTACGCGCTCACGACGATCGGCGTCATCGCGCTCCTCCTGGCCGTGATCGGCTACCTGACGGAGGCCCTCGCCGCCAACCCCGGCCTGCAGCGGGCCTTCGCGTGGGGCTTTTCGACCATGGGCTTCGCCGTCCTCTTCGCGGCCTACTTGCTCCCGTTGAATCCGGGGATGACGGGCGCCAGCGCCGTCGTACCGATCGGGCTTCTCATCGTCCTTTTGATCGGCTGGATGGCCGGGATCGCCTGGAGGTCGCGCACCCGCCACGCGACCGACGTCCGCTCCGCCCAACGGAACGCCTGGGCGAGCAAACCCGCCGTCTCCGCCTTCGCATACGGCGCGGGGGGAACATCGGGGTCGGAAACTCCCCCGCCCCCGTCGAACACCCCCACGCCTCCCGGGGGGCCCTGACGATGGCGACGGCCGCTCCGGCGCCCCCGATGATCTGCCCGGCGTGCCACGCGACCGTCACGACGCCGAGCAGATTCTGCCCCGCCTGCGGCGCCGCGATGGCGGGTTCGCCGTCGTCCCCACTTCCCGCCTCGGCGGGCGCGCCCCCCACCGACATCCGTCAGCGGGTCGACCAGGACCGAGGGGTCCTGAAGCGTCTTCAACTTCTCATCCCCGGATACCACGGGTACCGCGTCAACGAGGATCTTCGAGAGGCCGATAGCCTTCTGCGGCTCCAGATCGCCGACAAGGTGAAGGGAGTTCTCGCGCAGATGAACGACGTTCGGGCCAACATGGCGCAGGCCGGTCAGCTCGCGAGCCTGAACGACCTCGCGCAGGTCTTGGCGGAGCTCCAGATCCTGGAAGGGACGATCCGCCACGCCGAGCAAGGGTACTCCGGCATCTCCGCGCCCATCAAAGTCCAGGCCACGAGCTTGGACCGGTTGTACGAGTACGACTACGGGTTCGCCGTCGCGGCCGACCAGCTGGCCCAAGGCGTCGCCCCCGTCAAGACGGCCGTGATGGGCGGGGACCCGGTCGCGGTGCGAACGGCCGTGGCGCAGATCCGCGACGAGGTCCACCAGCTCCAGTCGACGTTCCAGGTTCGGATGCAAGCCGTCGAGGGAACGCAGGTCGCGTAGGGGCCGACGAGGAATTCATCATGGTCACCAACAACCCCATACCCGGCAAGGGCGGCAGTCTGTTCGGCGCGACGACCGTCGCCTGGGAGGACGTCTACAAGGGCACGAACGTCATGTGGCGCGTCCCCCGCAACATCCACTACGGCGACAACATCGTCGTGCGGGAGGACGAGACGGCCGTCTTCTTCCGGGACGGTAAGGTTCTCGCGTACCTCGACAAACCGGGGCGGTATGGCCTCACCAGCACGAACGTTGGGGTCCTCGGCAACCTCGTCCAGGCGATCTCCGGCGTCCGCCAGGAGGCCGAGGTCTACTATCTCCAGAAGCGGGTCTTCGATGGCAAGTTCGGGTCGAGCGAACCGTACGTCTTCCGAGACCCGGATTTCGGCCTCGTGAATCTCCGCCTCTTCGGCGAGTTCCGATGGAGGGTCGGCGCGCCCGACCTGTTCATCAACCAGTTCGTCGGAACGTTCGGCGCGGCCGCGTCGACGGACGTCGAGGCGCGCCTGCGCGAGCAGATGGTCGTCCTGATCTACAACACGCTCGGCACGCTCAAGGACCAGGGCATGCGCGTGACCGACATCGCCTCCAAGCTCTCCACCATCGAGCAGGCCGTCCTCGGCACCGCGCCCACCCACTTCGGCCCGCTGGGCGTGGAGCTCCAGCAGCTCCAGGGGATCTCGGTCAACCTGCCCGACGAGGTGCAGAAGGCCGTCGATACCCGGTCGACGATGGGGGTCCTCGGGGTCAACTACATGCAGTACCAGGCCGGCCAGGCGCTTACGGCCGCCGCGGCCAACCCGTCCGGCGGGGCGGGTACGCTCGTGGGCGCCGGGGTCGGCTTCGGCGCCGGGATGGGGATGGGCGCGCAGATGGGCGGCGCGATGTCCGGCGGCGGGAGCAGTGTCCCCTGCCCCAAGTGCCAGACGATGGTCCCCGTCGGGGTCCGCTTCTGCCCCTCCTGCGGGAACTCGATGCAAGCCGCGCCGCCCGCCGCCGCGACCACGAGTTGCCCCAAGTGCAACGCCGCGGTGCCGGTCGGGACCAAGTTCTGTCCGAACTGCGGCGCGTCGATGGCGCCCGCCATGCAGAGCTGCCCCAAGTGCCAGGCCGCGGTGCCGATGGGCACCAAGTTCTGTCCGAACTGCGGCACGGCGCTCGGCTGATCGGCCCGGCCGCCGCGAACGAGCTCGAGGGATCGCATGAACTGTCCGAATTGCGGCACCCCGCTTCCGGACAACGCCAAGTTCTGCCTCACGTGCGGCAAGGCGATCACCCCGGGTCCCCCGACCCCCGGGGGGGCGCCGTCGCCCGCGAGCCCGAACGTCGCGGCGGTCCAGAAGATCGCTTGCCCCGCCTGCGGGGCCCCGCTCGCGCCGGTGTTCGGCGAGATGGTGATCACGTGCGACTACTGCGGCGGGGTCGTCGCGCTCGGCGGCGGAGGCTGGAAGGAGATCAGCAAGCACTCGATGCTGGTCCCCAAGATCGTCGACGAGAAGGGCGCGCTCGAGGTCGTTCATCAGTTCCTCGATGTGGGCATGTTCCACCGCCACGCGTTCGAGGAATCCACGATCGTCGAGCAGAAATTGTCGTTCGTGCCGTTCTGGGTGATCCCGTCGTCGGCGACCACGAATTACGTCTACACCGATATGGTGGTCGGCATCGGCAGTACCGTCGGCTCGATCGCCGCGGCCGAACTCCTCGGCGCCGCGCTCGGCGGCGGGCGCCGCGGTGGCTTCCTCCCGATCCCTGTGATGACGGGCCCGCCGATCAATCCGAGCCGGAACGATACGATCCAGGGCACCTACGAGTTCCCCGTCGTCGCGGTCAAGGGGATGACCGACTACCAGCCGCGGGGGTACGAGTTCCCGATGAAGGAGCGGACGTTCTTCGACAAGAAGTCGATCCCAGCGGGCGCTCCGATCCTCAACGGGGACTTGGGGGAAGACGCCGCTCAGCACGCCGCCCGGTCGTACGTGATGCAGTACCAGAGCGAGCTCGCCCACAAGAAGCACTCCATGGTGAGCCAGCTGTCGAGCCAGGTCGAGGTGAGCGAGGGGGAGCTCGTCCACGTGCCCCTCTGGTACATCCTCCTCGACCGGAAGGGCCAGAAGTCGATCGTGCTGGTCGATTCCCACGCGGCGAAAGTGCTGCCGACGTTCGTTCCCAGTTGACCCGGCGACGCGGCACCGAGGCCGTCCGCGGCTCGCAGGGCCCGACCGTGGCCACGGCAAAGGTCGATGTAGCCGGGCTCGACTGGCCCTATGTGAGCTCGCCCTCCGGCTACAAGATTCCCCAGTGGCCGGCGGGCCTCCTCGTCGCGGTGGTGCTCCTGGTGACGATCGCCCCGACGGGACCGTCGTCGACGAGCGCGAGCCCAACGCCCCGTGCAGGGCCCATGCCCCACCTGAACGAGCTCACCGCACCACGGGCCGCGACCCCAGCGACGGACGCGCGAACGCTCGGGGCGAGCTCGATCCCCGTGAACGGATCGGTCCCGATCTGGGCGAACCTGTCGGCGACGGTGGTTGGCTCCCCGCCCGGGCGGTCGTTCGGCACCGCGACCGTCTACGACCCTATCGACCAGTACGCGTTGATCTTCGGCGGGTACACGAACCGCCACGTCTACCTCGGGGACACCTGGGCGTACACGCGGGGTCGGTGGACCAACCTCTCGCCCGCGATCTCCCCCCCGCCCCGCGACCACGCTTCGCTCGCGTTCGACGCCCGCGACGGGTACGTGCTCCTCTTCGGGGGATCGAACCTGACCAAGTCGTTCAACGACACGTGGAAGTTCGTCGGCGGCGCTTGGACGAACATCACCCCGACGGTGGCCCCCACCCCGCGATGGGCCGCGTCGATGGGGTATGACCCGCGCGACCGCGAGGTCGTCCTCTACGGGGGCTGCCTCAATTCGGAGCTGAGCGATACGTGGACCTTCGCGGGCGGGACGTGGGTGCGCCTCAGTCCAACGTCCGCGCCGGCCGGCCGAGGGGGGGCGGCGTTCGCCTACGACCCGGCGGACGGCTTCATGACCCTGTTCGGCGGGGACAACGGGACGCTCCTCTACAACGACACGTGGTGGTTCGCGAACGGCACCTGGTCGCAGGTCCTCCCCCCGCTCAGCCCCTCCGCGCGCCACGGCGCCGCCTTCGCGTTCGACGTGACGCTGCAGCAGATGGTCCTCTTCGGCGGGACCGGGACGCTCGGCCTCGTCAACGACACCTGGTGGTTCGTCCACCGGACCTGGCGCGCCGAGACTCCGGCGCGATCGCCCTCCTTACGGGAGTTCGCGATGATGTCGAACGACTCCGGCGACGGGTACCTGATCCTGTTCGGTGGCGCCGGACCGGGCAACGTCCTCCTCAACGACACGTGGGCGTACGATGCGATCGCGACGAACGCGGCCGCTGTTCCGGTCGGCGGACTGGCCCCGCTCAACGTCTCGTTCACCGAGGCGACGTTCAACGGCTTCACCCCCTTCGCGCCGGTATGGTCGTTCGGGGACGGAGCCCAGGCACCGGGTACCGTTGCCACCCATCAGTACCAGTACGGGGGAGCGTACCGACCGTCGCTCACCGTGACGGACCGGTTCGGGGCGCAATCGACCTCGGTGCTCACGATCAACGTCGCCGGCCCCCTCAACGGGACTTTTTCGGTCGCGACGATCGCGCTGCCTCCGACGGGCGTCGCTCCGCTCAACGTGACGTTCTCCGGCGTCGCCTCGAGCGGGGACGCGCCGTACCATTATCTCTGGTCGTTCGGCGACGGCACCTTGAGCGCGTCGAACCTCACGTGGCACGTCTACGCCCGCACGGGTTCCTTCACCGCACGGTTCACTGCGTGGGACGCGTTCAACACCACGACCAGCCGAGCCGTCCCCGTCGTCGTCGTAGCCCCGGTCCAGTTGAACTACACCGCGGCGGCGACCGTCGCGAGCGCTCCGTTCGACCTCACGGTCCGCGCGATGCTCTCGGGAGGATTCCCGCCGTACTCGGTCAACTGGTCGTGGGGGGACGGTGGATTCGCGGCCGGCGCGAACGCATCGCACCTCTTCGCTCGCGCGGCCGTCTACACCGTCACCGTGTCGGCGCTCGACAGCCACCAAGACCCCGCCGTCCGCACGTTCACGGTGACCGTCAACGCGGCGTCGAACGGCGGGGCGAACCCCGTGAATGCCCTCCTCGGAGGGCCCGGCGGGATCGCGATCGCCGTTCTCGCCGGGGCGTTCGGAGGGGCCATCGTCGTTCGGGCGCTCGGGCGGCGGATGGCCCCTCCGGAGCCCAAAGTTCCGGGCCCCTCCACGGAGAACGAGGGGTTAAACGCCGGCTAACGGTCGTGTAAGGGAGAGAAAGGTGTAAAGAGCCCTTACGGTTCGAGGATATAATCGGAACCTTCGATGTTCGAGCTGGAGCGACGCCGAGAGGTCCTGCGTCGTCCCCGCCGATGGCTCCTCCCCGTCGCGCTCACCGCGTTCGTTGCGACGTTCGCGGTGCTCGGCTTCTCCGTAGGCCCGACGGTGCCGGCGAGCGGCCACAGCATTCTCGCTTCGAAGGGACTCTCCCACCAGATCGTCACGGCGGCGACGCCCGCGAACAACCTCCCCCCCGCCAAGCTTTCGCTCGGCACTTCCGCGGTTCCGAAGGCGATCTGCGGATTCAGCGAGACGTCGTGCCCCGCGGGAACCGGGATCGGTCGGGTCACGCTCACGGCGAGCGCGGACACGGCCGGATTGGTGGCGTGGCCGGCCGTCCAAGTCGTCTTCGTGATCGAGTATTCGCCGCTCGACGGCGTCTACAATCCCGACGAGATCAAGGCGCCCTACTCCTGCCCCGGCGGGGGCGTACCCCAAGGGCTGCCGTGCGAGGAATCGAACGGTGTGCCGTTCTTCATCGCGAACGCCGGCACGGTCGCGACCGCCATCCAGGCCCAGAATCCGCACTCCTCCGTGACGTTCGGCCTCGTCGACTACTACGCGACGAACGACCAGTGGGACACGGACGGCGGCGCGGAGTACCACGTCGACGTGTCGAACTTCCTCCCGTCGAACGAGTTCGGCGCGGCGGTGAAGTCGACGTTCCAATCCGACGTGCTGAACGGTGGGTGGACGTATTGGTACTCCGGCTTCCAAGACAACTTCCTGCACTCCTCGATGATCACCGCCCTCTACGGTACGCTCACCGGGCAGGGCCTCAACTGGGTGAACAACACCCACCACGTGATCATCTGGATGGGATCGACGGCCCCGCGGGACCCTAACTACGCCGAGAACTACTGCGTGAGCCCGTCGTTCCAGGTGACGACGTGGGGCTCGTACTCGGGCTGCACCGCGAACACCTGCGAGCCGAGCTACATCTTCCCCGCCGGTGCGTCACCCCCCTGCTACGGGTGGGTCAAGTCGCAGGACGGCGTTCCGACCGATTCGATCGCGGCCCTCGCTCACACCTCCCCGGTCTGCACGGGCGCGATCGGCGGCAGCTGCCCGATCGACATGATCGATCTCGTCGATAGCGCGACCGACTACCTCTCCAAGGACTGGCAGACCGGCAAGACGTTCCCGGGCGGCGGCGTCGGCGGCACGCAGGTGCAGCTCGACGTCGATCACGTTCTCGAAGCCGGCTGCGACATGGCCGCCGCGACTGGCGGGAGCTGGAACGGACCGACGTGGTTCACGTGCCCCGACGGCACCCAGGGTACCCTCACGTACGTTCCCCACGGGCCCGCGGACAAGCCGAACACCTACAATCCGTCGCTGCTCGCCGCCTTCCGTACCGCCGCGTTCGGACCGGTCATCGAGACCCAGGTCGCGAAGGGGACGGGGAAGCCGATGTTCACCTACGTTCCGTTCGGGAACATCGTGCCCGCGCCGGGCGGTCAGCTGCAAGCGGCGACCGCGTGCGCCCGCGGGGCGGTCACGCTCGCCACGTGCCAGACCGTCCCGACGATCCTGGTGGTCAACGGACGGACCACGCTCGCGTGGAACTGGAGCACGAGCCCGAAGTACAACACAATGTACGTCGGCGACAGCTGGACGGCGTCGTTCAACATCATCGCGAACGGTCCGCCGTTCGCGTCCGCCGTGCCGGTCGACGCGTGCACGTTGACCACCTGTCTCCAAGCCGGCAGCGATTCGGTCTCCGGCGGACTGTTCACGAACGCGCTGTACATTCCCAGTACGAACGGCACGGCGATCCAACCGTCATTCCCGATCGCGACGATCCAGGTCCAGCCAACGAGCGTCCCCGCGCCTCCGCCGGTCCCGCCGCCCGTGACCCCGCCCGTCCCACCGGCGATCCCGGTCCCGGCCCCGACAGCGGTGCCGATCCTCCAGCTGATCGGCCTCGGGAACCAGGTCGGCGTCGGCTCGGTGTCACTCCAAGCGACCGCGGCCGGCCTCTTGGCGGCCGGATTCATGCGGGTGGCGACCAAGAACCGTCCGATCGCGATGGCCGTCGCGGCGAAATCCGGTGCGTTCAAGTCGGCGTTCGACTCGGGCACCAAACCCGAGAACCAGACCTGGCTCGGGAAGATGGAATAGCGGTTCCATCGCGGCTCGATCTTCGGGTCCCTCCACCACCGCCGTCGTGCACGCGACGAGGGGCGTCCGGACCGGAGGTCGTAGGTTCGGGATCGTGCAGGCCGATGGTTGACGGATTTTGGGCGTTCACCGGACGTCGCAGAAGGAGATTCGCCCTTCGAGGATGTGGGCGGAGTGTATCGGCGGGATAGGTGTTTAGGGAGCCTCACGATGGTAGGGCGTTGGCAGCTTCCGATGGCCGAGCTTCGAGCTAGCTCCCTCCGCCTCCCGCGTTCCCACCGATGGCTGCTTACGCTCGGGCTGACCTTCGCCATCGCCGCGATTGCACTCACCGCGTTCGCTCTCGGCCCGACGGTGCCGGGCGCCGGGCGGGTCGCTCTTCAGTTCGGTGGGTCCACCCATCAGCGGACCACGGCCGCGACCGGAACGACGCTGCCCCCCGCTCGCCTCGCCCTCGGGATCGGATCGACGCCGAGCGCGATCTGCGGGTTCACGGCGACGACCTGCCCCTCGGGGACCGGGGTCGGTCGCGTGACCCTCACCGCGAGCGCGGACACCACCGGCCTCGTCTCGTACCCGGCGGTCCAAGTGGTCTTCGTGCTCGAGTACTCGCCGCTGGACGGTGTCTACAATCCGACCCAGGACAAGATCCCGTACATCACCTGCCCGTCGGGCGGAGTTCCCGCGGGCCTACCGTGCGAGGAGTCGAATGGGGTTCCGTTCTTCATCGCCAACGCGGGCGAGGTCGCGTCCGCGATCCAGGCCAACAACCCCCATGCGTCGGTGACCTTCGGGCTGGTCGACTACTACGCGACCAACGACCAGTGGGACTTCGACGGCGGCTCCGAGTACCACGTGGACGTGTCGAACTTCGTCCCCGCGAACCAGTTCGGGGCCGCGGTCCGCTCCACGTTCCAGTCCGACGTGCTCAACGGCGGATGGACGTACTACTTTTCCGGCTTCCAGGACAATTTCCTCCACTCGTCGATGATCACCGCGCTCTACGGAACCCTCGCGGGCCAGGGCTTGAACTGGGTCAACAACACCCACCACGTGGTGATCTGGATGGGGTCGACGGCCCCACGGGACCCGAACTACGGCGAGAATTACTGCGTGAGCCCCTCGTTCCAGGTGACCGTCTGGGGCAACTACGCCGGGTGCACCGCACCCACGTGCGAGCCGAGCTACATCTTCCCCACCACGACCTCGCCGGCGTGCGAAGGTTGGGTCAAGTCGCAGGACGGGACCGCGGCCCACACGATCGCAGCGTTCGCCCACAGCGCGCCCGCGTGCACCTCGGCGATCGGCGGTAGCTGTCCGATCGACATGATCGACCTTGTGGACAGCGCGACGGACTTCATGTCCAAGGACTGGCAGACGGGCAAGACGTTCCCGGGCGGCGGCGTCGGCGGCACGCAGGTGCAGCTCGACGTCGAACACGTCCTGGCGGCGGGATGCGACATGGCCGCGGCGACCGGAGGGAGCTGGAACGGACCGACGTGGTTCACCTGTCCCGACGGGACCCAAGGCACCTTGAACTACGTCCCGCACGGCCCCGCCGACAAACCGAACGTGAACAATCCGTCGCTGCTGGCGGCGTTCCGCACGGCATCGTTCGGGCCGGTCGTAGCGACCCAGGTCGCGAAGGCGACGAACAAGCCGATGTTCACCTTCGTCGGCCACGGCAACATCGTCCCCGCCCCCGGGAGCCTTTTGCAGGCGGCCGCCGGCTGTGCGCGCGGGGCGTTGACGCTCCCGACCTGCCAGACGGCGCCCACGATCACCGTGGCGAACGGACGAACGACGCTCGCGTGGAACTGGAGCACGGACCCGAAAGCCAACGTGATGTACGTGGGCGACAGCTGGACGGCGTCGTTCAACATCGTGGCGAACGGTCCGCCGTTCACTACCGTACCCGTCGACGCGTGCATCCTCACGACCTGCCGTCAGGCCGGCAGCGACGCCGTCGCGGGGGGTCTGTTCACGAACGCCCTGTATATCCCGGTCGACAACGGGACCCCGGTCCAGCCGTCGTTCCCGGTCGCCACCATTCTGGTCGAACCGACGAGCACGCCGACCCCGGCGCCGGCCCCTCCGCCGACCCCCCCGACGCTCGCGCCGGCGATCCCCGTACCGGCCCAGGTCGGGACCCCGATCCTGCAGCTCGTCGGGCTCGCGAACCAGGTCGGGGTCGGCTCGGTATCGCTCCAGGCGACGGCCGCGGGCCTGCTCGCGGCCGGGTTCATGCGGCTCGCGACCAAGAACCGGCCGATCGCGATGGCGATCGCCTCGAAATCCGGAAAGTTCACGTCGGCGTTCGAGTCGAGCGCGCAGCCGGAGAACCCGACGTGGCTCGGGAAGATGGAGTAGATTCCCGACGCCCGCGGCTTCGCTCGAAGATGTACCGAACCGGGACCCGCCGCCGTAGGTGGGTCCAGTAACCGCACCGCGGGCACCGGTACCCGACCGTCACGGTGCCCCCCTCGAGCGTGCGGTTGGGGATGCGACGCAACGGCGACCGACAGACCGGACAGAGATCGCTCGCCGGGGGCCCCGCCCGCTCGCCGTACCGGACCCGCACCACGACGCCGGTCGTCTCCAAGAGGATCCGGCGCAGTCGGGCCCCGCCGACGACGAGGCCGGGGTCGACGCGCTGCAGGCGACCGACGATCTCGGCGGCGAACGCGACCTGCGAGGGGAACGGTCGCGAGCGGGCGCGCAGGAGCTCGAGCGCCACGGTGCGCACCATCTCGGGACTCGCCCGCCGATACCGGCGGGGGGGAGGCTCAGGCCGCCGAGCCGCGCCGACCTTCGCGGGCGTCGATCTCCTCCCGATAGAACCGTTCCGCGAACTCGGATTCGCCCCGCCCGATCGGGAGCGTCGACGTCGCCTCGTGACGGAAGTAGCCGAGCACCGCGGCGGCGGCCGCGAGCTTGACGGCGCGCGATTTGAGTCGCGGCGAGAACTTCGGGTGCTCCGTCCGGACGAGCGCGCTCTCGCTGACCGCGCGCAACCGTTCGTACAGCTTCGGCTCGAGCCGGACGGGTTTCCGCGGGAACTGCCCGGCGACCAAGGGGTGGCCGACCTCGATCGCGTGAATCAGGATCATGTGATCCCGGATCTTCGAAGCGAGGTCGAAGCTCAACCCTCCCAGCTCGAGCCGCTCCTGGCTGCCTTCGACGGCGCGGAACCGCGCTCGCGTCATCGGGTGGAACCGGAGCAGCATCCGGTCCTCGAGCGCCGCGAAGTTCGGGTCGGCGACGGTCGTCCAGTAGTCCACGGCGCCGCTCGTCCGGACATTGTAGTTGACCGTGAAGAACGAGTTGAAGGTGTAGGGCCCGACGGTGCCGAGCGTCGTTTCCCACTTCACCTCCCGCTGCTCCATGACGAGCTTCAGCGGCTCGACCATCCCGCGGTACTTGAACCAGTCATTGAACTCGGGGACGATGAAATTGAACGTCCGCCCCGCGTAGTGCGAGCCGACCCGAAGGAACTGGGCCGGCGTGATCCCGCCGCAGTACCGGTTGCGGCCCGGGAGGCCGTGCGGCGGAACGCCGGTGCGCGGGTTCCCCCGGACCATGTCGTCGATCGCGAACGTTTTGCCAGTGCCCGGCGGGCCGAACAGCGCCAGATGGAAACCGGTGGTGCCGGTTCGTCGCCCGGTCGGGGCCATGAGCGGCACGTCCGCGAGCGCGTACTGCTGCAGGAGGGAGATCAGCGAATCGACATACAGGATTTCGCCGAAGAGGTCCCGCAGATACTTCGCGAGGCGACCGATGTCGAAGGTCCTCCCGAATTCGATGGTCGCATCCAAGCGGTCCGCCAGTACGGCCCGGAGCTCGGAGAGGAACTCCCCGTCGAGGCTGCGGATCTCTTCCCGCTCATCCGGCACCGGGGCGAGCGCCGAGGGGGTGGGCTCGTCGTTCTCGGAGCGGCCGACCTCCTCCATCAGGAGGCGGGCCAGCTCGTCGGGGTAGGGCACGATGTAGATCCGGTCGTTCCGCCCCTCCGGTCGTTCCTCCAGCAACCCCCGCCGCCGCAACCGTGTGAGCAGGCGGCTGGGGTCCTCGAAGACCCGTTCTTTGAGGAGACGTCCTTTGAGGTCGGAGAGGCGGAACGTCGCGGCCGAGCCCGCGATGCCGCGGACCTGGCGACGGCGATCTGCGTCGTGCGCGAGCTCCGCGACGAGCCGCGCGACGGCGTACTCCTCCTCGACGATTTCGAGGGCGCCGCCCGCCGCCACGACCTTCACCTTCCACGAGTCCCGAAGGTATATGCGCTTGGGTCGGCGTGAACGGCCCGTGGTCCGGGGGGCCGGTTACGAGCGGGAGCTGCGGGCCCTGCTCGAGGGCGACCCGGGAACGCTCGCGCGCTACGCGCGTACGCTCCCTCCCGACGACCGCAAGGTCGTCGAACGACTCGCGCGGACGCCGTTCTTGGTTGTTCGGGCGGCCGGTTCGTTCGGATTCGACCTCGTCGCCCTACGCTCCGAATTCTCGTTTCCCCTCGAGGTGAAGGCGTCGCGCGAGACGACGATACGGTTCAGTGCGGCGAGCGGCCGCGCGCACGCGCAGCTCGCGGAGCATACCCGGGCCGTGAACCGGGTCGGCCTCGTGGTCGTGTACGCGTACCGCCGCATCGGCGGCGGAAAAGGCGACCCGTGGCGGGTCTACGTCGCCGAGGGTCCCGACGGGGCCGGGTGGCGTCGTATCGTCCGCCGACGCGTGCCCTTGGTGGAAGCGACGCGGGAAGGGAACGGCGTGCTCCGTTGGGCGAGCGGGATGCCGCTCGTTCGGTTCCTGGACCTCCTGACCTCGCTCGCCGAGCCGGTCCGAGAGAGTGCCGCGTGACCGGAGTTCACGTCGCGGCCACGGCCGTGGGTCGATTCGGCCGACGCCCGGAGCCGCTCCTCGAGCTCCTGGCGGAGGTCGGGGAGCGGGTCCTCGAATCGGTCGACCCTCACTCGGTCGATGCGCTGATCGTCGGGAACATGGCGGCGAGCGTTCTCGGGGAGACCGAGAACCTCGCCGCGCGCGTCGCCGACCGGTTGGGGCTCGCCCCGGCGATGGCGCTCCGGGTGGACGCGGCGAGCGCGAGCGGCGCGGCGGCGTTCCATGCTGGTGTATGGGCGCTCCACGGGGGTGAGGCCCGGCGCGCGCTCGTGGTGGCCGGGGAGAAGATGACCGATCGCCCGACGGCGGAAGTCGCCCGGTTGCTCGGGCACTCTCTCGCCGACCGGGAGGCACGTGTCGGCGCCACCATGCCGGCGCTGGCGGCCCTCGTCACGCAGGTGTACCAGGCTCGGCACGGCCTCGACGAACGCGCGCTCGACGCCGTATCGGTCGCCGCGAGGTCGGCCGCGTGCCGCAACCCGAACGCTCAGTTCCGCACCGCGGTCTCCGCCGAGGAGGTGGCGTCGAGTCGGCCCATCGCCCTACCGCTTCGACTGCTCCACTGCTCGGCGGTCAGCGACGGAGCCGCCGCCGCGATCCTCGAACCCGGTCCGGGTGCGGCCTCTGTGCTCGGCCTCGGTCAAGGGTTTGACACCATGGCCGTAACCGAACGGGAGGACGTGACCTCGTTCCGTGCCACGCGACTCGCGGCGCAGCGTGCCTATACGATGGCCGGTTTGACCCGCAAGTCGGTCGATTTCGCCGAGCTCCACGACGCGTTCGCGCCCTTCGCCGTGATCGACCTCGAAGATGTCGGGCTCTGCGGTCCGGGCGAAGGGGCCGGTTGGTTCGCCAACGGCTCGACCGCTCCGGATGGCCGATGCCCGGTCAACGCTTCGGGCGGCCTCCTCGGTCGCGGCCATCCGGTCGGTGCGAGCGGCCTGGTTCAGATCGTCGAGGTCGCTCGTCAGCTCACCGGTGACGCCGGTCCGATAGCGATCGCTCGACGACCGACCACTGGCTTGGCCCAATCGATCGGAGGGCTCGGGGCCCACAACTTCGTCACGATACTTGGGAAGGAGTCGGCGCAGTGAACGCCGCCGGCCCGGGGCAACCCTTGGAGCTGCGCGTGAGCGAGTGCACCCATTGTCACGCGCGGTTCCTACCGCGCCCCGGACCCTGCGCGAGATGCGGCGGTCGTGTGCTCGTTCCCGGGCGAACCCCGGCGGTCGCGACCGTCCGGGCGGCGACGGAACTCACGGTGCCCGCGGCCGGGTGGCCGACCCCCCACCGGATCGCCCTCGCGGAGACCGACGACCGTGTCAGGGTGCTCGGGATCGTCCGCGGCGCATTGCCCGCACCCGGGCAGAGAGTGCGGGTCGAACGGGACCAAGACACGTACTATCTCACCACCATCGAATCGCCATCGTAGCTCACCGCACCCGACCCCGCCCAAGGGACGCGGGGAGGGGGAGACTCCGGCCGGCGGTCGGTTCCGGCGGCCCTTTGAACCCCCGAGGTGAAATCACCACTGGATTAGCAATCCAGCGCCTTACCGGGCTGGGCCATCCCCGCGCAGGTCAGCCGAGCGCGCTACCACCATAAAAGGTTCGATATCGAACGTCGCCGCCGGCGCCGGGCTTTATCGTCCGCCCGCGGTAGGCGCCGCGGGGGGCCATCGTGCGCGTACGCCGGGTCGGGGTCGTCGGGGCCGGGACGATGGGCGCAGCGATCGCCGAACTGTTCGCGTTCAACGGACTCGACGTGGTATTGAAGGACGTCGACGCTCCGACCGTGGAACGGGGTCTCGCGAGGATTCGCAAGATCGTCGACGAGCTGGTGGCGTTCCACACTGGTCGGGCGGACCGGGAAGCCGGGCGGTTGCGGGAGCTCGGGATCGTCCTAACGGCGGACCAGGTTGCCACGCTCGGGCGGTCACTCGCGCCGAAGGTCTCCGCCGAGCGCGGAGCGGAGATCGTCACGCGGGTCTCGGGCGTGACCTCGTACGCTGCGTTTGGCGACGTCGACCTGGCGGTGGAGGCGGTCTTCGAAGACGTCGACGTCAAGCGGACGGTCTTGACCGCGCTGGACGACGCGGTCCCCGAGCATGCCGTCCTCGCCTCCAACACGTCGTCGCTGTCGGTTTCGCGGTTGGCGCGCGGTCTGAAGCACGTCAGCCGCACCGTCGTGATGCATTTTTTCAATCCCCCGTTCACGCTGCCGCTGGTCGAGGTCGCGGGCGGCGTCGACACGCGCGAGGAGGTCCTCGGCGAGGTGGTCGATTTCCTCCAGTCCCTCCGGAATCACCGATACCCGCTGCAGCCGATTCGCGTCAAGGAATCCCCCGGGTTCGTCGTCAATCGGATCCTCATCCCGGTGCTGAACGAGGCGTGCTTCGCGCTCGATGAGGGGCTCGCGGGGGCGCGCGACATCGACCTGGCGATGAAAACCGGCGCGGGCCTCCCGATGGGTCCGTTCGAACTCGCCGACCTGATCGGGCTCGACGTGACGCTTGAGGTCGCCGAAGTTCTCCAGCGAGAGACCGGGGACCCCAAGTTCCGCCCCTCGCCGTCGCTGCGGAGGCTGGTCGCGGCCGGCCACCTCGGCCGAAAGACCGGCCGGGGATTCTACGAGTATCCGTGAGGGGCGGCGCCGGACGACCCAGGGCGAGCCGTGGCTCGGGGTTTCTCGGCGCGGCGGGGCGATCGAGAGACACTTTCCCGCCGAGTAGCCGGACACGACGGCGACGGTACTTCGCGGAACCTTGGCGGGTCTAAGTAGTCGGTGGTCTCGTTCGCCACCGATTCGGGTCACCGATGAAGTTCCTGTCACAAGCCTGGGCCGATGCGTTCAAGGATGCGCTCAACGCGAACGCCGCGTACCGGGAGGCGGGCGCGGCGTGGCAGGGCGAGATCCTCCTGCTGGTGACGCCGGACCCCGCGGCGCCGAAGGGCGAGGGGATCTTCCTCGACCTCGCCGCCGGGAGTTGTCGGGACGCGCAGTACGTTCCCGAGGCCGCCGAGCGTCCGTGCGAATTCGTCTACCAGGGTCGACGGGAGGATTGGGCCCGCTTGCTCCGGCGGGAACTCGACCCGGTCCAGGCGCTCTTCAACGGCACCTTCCGCATCAAGGGGAACCTCGCGAAGGCGATGCGATTCACGCGCGCCGCGAAGGAACTCGTCGAGACCGTCGCGCAGGTGCCCGCGGAGATCTGACCGGCGCTCACCCGGGTGCGCCGGCCCGGGCGGCCGCCGACGGCGGAGAGGGCGGGGACGGCGCGGCGGAGGGCGGCGGGGGCGCGGTCGTTCGGGTCGGAGGCGGCGGCGGCCTCGGCGGCGGAGGGCTGAGCCGGGCCTGAACGAAGCCGACGATCCGCTTCCAGGCCTCTTCGGCCATGGCCAGGTCGTACGTCCGGAGGTCCCGCCCGAGGAAGTTGTGGCGGGCCGCTTCGAAGTAGATCACCTCGAACGGAACGGAGGTGCCCTGGAACGACCCCCGGAGCTGCTCCTCCGCACGCCGGCCGGAAGCGTCGTGCCCCCCGCGGACGAGGCAGGTCGGAGCCGTGACGAGGCGGAGGAAATGTTCCGGTTCGACCGGACGAGGGAAAGCCAGGGCAAGGGCGGAGAGCTTCTGCTCGCGGGCCGCCAGTCCGATCGCGAGGCTACCCCCGAACGAGGCGCCGAAGATCGCCGACTTCTCCGGATCGACCATCTCCCGGCCCCGCAGGTGGCGAAGGGCATCGCCGTACAGATCGAGCATCCGGGCGACCCGGGGGGCCTCGAGAGGCACCCCTTTGCGACCCGTGAGCCCACCGCGGAGAGCGAGGTGCTCCCGCGGTCCGAAGCCGGCGGTCTTCAGGATATCCGGCAGCAGCACCTCGAACCCCTGCCGGGCGAACCGGATCGCCCCGTCGAGGAGCGTGGTCGTGAGCCCGTAGATGTCCGGGGTGATCAGGACCACCGGGTGACGGACGATCTTCGTGGGGGAGAGGACGATGGCGGGGGCGGTCCCGTCGGGGGTGAGCGGGGTGTCGAACCAGACCCGGTCGCTCCGGTACGGAGGAAGGGGGGCGCCCGGCGCCTTGGGGGAGCCGATCCAGCTCTTGTTGAGGAAATCGAGGACGCAGAGCTTGAACCGCTCTTTGTGCAGGACGATCACGGCCTGCCGCGTGCCGCAGACGTCGCAGACGCCGACCACGCCGCTCCCGAATTCGAGGTCCGGCAGGGTGAGCATGAGGTCGTCATCGGTCATCGGATTCGCGCCGGCCGAGCGAGCCGGATTTCGTTCTTAATAGTTCCCGCGCGCGTAGGCACGGGGAGGTCGCCCCGACCGCGCTCGTCGTTGACGGTGCAAGTGCACGCGGTCGCGGGGCGTGAGAACCTCGACGCCGCGCGCCCGAAGCCGTCCCTGGAGCTCCCGGTCGGCGGTCACGACGGCATCCCCTGCGCGGGCGAGCGCCACGAGGGCGGCGTCGCCGACCCCTTGATTCGGGGTGACGGCGAACCGACCGGCCAATTCGAGGGCCTCCCGCGCATGCGCCTCGCCCCGCGCAACCAGGCGTCGGAGCTCCCGTAGGACAGAGCTCGGGACCCGGATCTCCGCCTGCTCGATCAACCGGCGGATCTCGCCTTCGAGGTCCGTTCCGGCGACGAACGGGAGGAACAGGGCGTTAGCGTCGAGGAGGACCCGCGTCCTCGGCCCCGGAGCCTCACGGCCGACGGACGACGATCCCGAGCTTTTCCCGGTCGTACTCATCGCCCCCGCGCCGTCCCTTCAGCAAGTACCGCTGCGCCTTTTGGTTCGCGGTCTTCGGAATCTCCTCCACGAATTCGAGATACCGAGGCACCATGAAGAACGGCAAGTGCTCCGCGCACCACGTGAACAGCTCCTTCGCGTCGGCCCTGCCCCCGGGCCGGCGGGTCACGAACGCCTTGACGTCCTCCTCCCCGAGATCGGAGGGTACGCCGGCGACGACCGCCTCGAACACCGCCGGATGGGCGTTGAGCACGCTCTCGACGTCGTACGGCGCGATGTTCTCCCCGCGACGGCGGATCACGTCTTTCTTCCGGTCGATGAAGTAGTAGTAGCCGTCCGCATCGCGCCGCACGTAGTCGCCGGTGTGGAACCAGAGGTTGCGCCACGCGTCGACGGTGGCGTCGGGCTTGTTGTGGTACCGCAGGAACATCGTGAACGGCCGCCGAGGCCGGACGAGGAGCTCGCCCCGCTCGCCGGGCTCGACCGGCCGGTCGTCGTCATCGACGACTTGGGCCTCGACGAATCCGAGCGGCGTTCCGACGGAGCCGACGCGGATGGCGCCGGGGGGATTCATCAGGGTCGTGCACCCGCACTCCGTCATGCCGTACAGCTCGATGATCGTGAGGCCGAACCGGCGCTCGAACTCCGGCCAGATCTCCTTCGTGGCGCCGGCCGTGAGCGCGGTGCGCACACGATGCGACCGGTCCGTCGCGCGCGGGGGCTGCTTGAACAGCACGTTCACCATCGAGATCAGGAGCGAGACGTGCGTCGCCCCGAGGCGGGCGGCGGTCTCCCAGTACGTCGAGGCGTGAAACCGCTCGTCGAACGCCGCGGTGAGGTCGTTGAGCAGGGCCGTAAGGGTCGTCATTTCCTGGGCATTGCAGTGGAACAGCGGCAGGGACGTGAACAGGACCGAATCGGGCTCCAGGCGGCTTCGGCGTCCGATCTCGGTCGGAGTGGTGATCAGCTTCTCGTGCGGGACCACTGCCCCCTTGGGCGGTCCGGTCGTCCCGCTGGTGTAGAGGATCGACGCCGGATCCGACGGTCGCAGCTCGATGGGCGTCGGGCTCGCCGTCGAACGTCGCAGTTCGGACCACGCCGCAACCTCGGCGGGTAGCTCGGTGGTGTTCCCTCCGCTTTCGACGACCCACTCCCGACGCACGGGGACCTGGGAGCGGACCGTCAGGTAGGGCGTGACGAGCGAACGCTCCAGCACGAGACCGGCGGGCGCGCTATCCGCGAGCTCGTACCGCAGCAGCTCGCCCTTGAGCCCGGTGTTGAGGGGGACGAGGACCGCGCCAATTCGCGCGGTCCCGAACCAGAGCGAGAGGAATTCGGGTCGATTGTACAGGAACGCGGCCACGCGATCCCCGGGGTGGATCCCGGCGTCCTGGAGCCCGCGCGCCACGCGGTCGCTCTCTTGGTCGAGTTGCTGGTAGCTCCACGTCACGTCGGAGAATCGCACCGCAGGATGGTCGCCGTTCTTGCGAGCTTTGGCCCGGAGGAGGGCGGCAACATCGTGGTAGACCTCCTCGCGCTCGAGCACGCTGCGTCGGACGACATCCGTGCGCCGCATAACGTTCGGGTGGGTAAGGGTCGTTCCTTCCCCGAGGCGGCGGCGAGCCCCACGAGGAGTCATACCCTCGGTCGCGGTGGACGTGCGTGCGTCGCACGGTTCGGGCGTTTCGACCGGATCGACCGGTAACCGCGGAGCTCGCAGCGGGGGCGGTGGTCGTTCTCCGCGGGACCGGACGCATCCTGCTCCTCCACCAAAGCGAGGAGGACCGCTGGTGCTTCCCCAAGGGGCACGTAGAACAAGGGGAGAGTCTCCGGCGAACGGCGCAGCGTGAGGTGGCCGAGGAGACCGGATTGACCTCGTTCGTCCTCGAGGACGAGCTGGGTCAGGTGGCGTACCGGTTCTTCCGCCCCCGGACCGGATGCAACGTCGTCAAGACGACGGTGTACTTTCTCGCCTTCACCGATCAGGTCGAGCTTCGCCTGGAACCGTTGTTCGACCGCGCGGATTGGTTTTCGGCACCCGTCGCACTCGCTCGGGTCGCGTACGACACCGACCGGGAGATGATCGTGGCCGCGCGCGCCCGGCTTCGCTCTCGACACGGGGCGCGCGGACCTGGGCGTCGTCGCTCTCGGGTGGTTGCAAAACGAAAGGGAAGGGGTTGATCTCGGCCCCTCTACGAGGGCCGCCGCTCCCCCGTTAGGGCGCCATCGGCGGCCGAGGGGGCTCGCCCGGATAGGGGGCGTTCGGTGGGGTCGGCGCCGAGGCGTACACTCCGGAGGGGGGCATCGGTCCAAGCTCCCGGAGCGGGCCGGTGGTCCCCGGCTTCGCCGCGAGAGTCCCGTGGCGTAGACGCCAGACGCGGTACTCGATCACCGCGACGGTCCCGACGACCGCGGCGATGACCAGGCCGATGACCAGCGCGAAGGCCAGCACGCTGGAGGCCCCGGCGGTCGAACCGCCGCAGCCGCCCACGAGGCAGCTCGAGGCGTGCTGGGCCGTCGGCACGTTCTCCGGCTGCGCCTGAAATTGCGAGGGGGTCGGTCCGGTCGGGGCCGCCGCCGGCCCGAGACCCGCACTTCCGGACGTCGCGCCCATCAGGCTGGCATCATGCGGACCGTCGGTCGTCGCGGCCGCCGCGAACACCGCGCGGTGGTGGAGGGCGTCGACCGAGACGTCGAGGTTGGACGTCGCGATCATCTCCGAACCGAGCGCCGCGTGGCCGTAGACGTGCGCGCCGCCACCGAACAGGTCGAAGTCGTGGGGGATCAGGATGACGCCATCGACCGCGTCAAACGGGCCCTCGATGAGTAGGGCGATCACCGGCACGGTCTTCCCGTTGTCCAAGGTGATCGAACCCAGGTCCTTGCCCAGAACGGCCACCGTGCCGCTCGCGTTGACCGCGCCGCTCGGGTTCCCGAATCCGTTCGTGTGGACCCCGAGGAACGAGACCCGCGCCCAACTGAAGTCGAGCGCCCAGGAGCCCTGGGCGGTAAAGGCGCTGGTCGAGTTCCAGGTCAGGTTCTTCGAGAGGTTCCACGGGACGAGCCCGAGGGGCGGCACAAACGCGATCGAGGCCTGGGCGTGCCCGGCGACCGCGAGGGCCGCGGAGGCGCTCCGCGTCAGGTTATGCGTCGTGGCGGTCACCGCCATCGATTCCGTCAGATTCCCGATGGTCTGCGCGGAGGCGTTGATGATCCCGAGCGCTGCGGCCGGCGTGCCGTTCTCGTAGACCACCGCGGTCGAGGTGAGGTTGACGAACGCCGCGTTCTTCTCCCATCCCCGGACGCTCAGGTTCCCCTGGAGCGTCGGGTGGACGCAGTTCGGCGAGCAGATCGTAGCCTGGTACGTGGCGAGCATGGCGCGTTGGGCTTCGAGCTCGACGGTCGTGGCCGACGTGTTCGTCGCGGTGAATATCACGTGCCAGCCGAAGAACGCCTGGGCGCTGTAGGTCGCGTTCGGTAGTGTGATCGTCACGTTCACCCACTTCTCGGCCCCGTAGGCCCACTGGGTCGACGCGACGGGGCTGCCCGCCGTGGTGACCGGGGCCGCTGCGGCGGGCAGCGCGAGCGCCGGGATGATGAACACCATCATCAGCGCCGCCACCGCGGCCGTCAGGGAGCGCATCGTTCGTCCGGTTCGCTTCATCGTTGTATCCGACCTCGTTCCGACGGGTGTCCCGTCGGCGTTTCGACCTGCCGGCGCCCATATCAACGGATGTTCCGTTCGGCGGCCGTTGGATTGGACGCCTTGCTAGGCCGTCGCAATCGGGGCCGGCTTTTGGAGAAACCGCAGGTCAGGGGCCGGGAATCCGGAACTTCGCCCGGCGTGCCAATTCGAGCGACGCCGGGTACCCCGCATCCGCATGACGCGCGACGCCGAGCCCCGGGTCGTTGTGCAACGTTCGTCCGATCCGGCGGTCGGCTTCCTCGGTGCCGTCGGCAACGATGACGAGGCCCGCGTGGATCGAGTTTCCGATGCCGGTCCCCCCGCCATGGTGGACGCTCACCCAGGTCGCTCCGCTGGCAACGTTGAGGAGCGCGTTGAGGATCGGCCAATCGGCGATCGCGTCGGAGCCGTCGCGCATCGCCTCTGTCTCCCGATACGGACTCGCCACGCTCCCGGTGTCGTGGTGGTCCCGACCGATGGCGATGGGGGCGGTCAGCTCGCCGGATCCCACCAGGTCATTGACCCGGTGGCCGAAGCGCTCCCGGTCCCCGTACCCCATGTAGCAGATGCGCGCCGGAAGCCCTTGGAACTTGACCCGCTCCGACGCGAGTCGGATCCATCGAGCGAGGTGGCCATCGCCGACGAACTCCTCGAGGACCAGGCGGTCGATCCGCGCGATGTCGGCGGAGTCGCCGCTCAACGCCACCCATCGGAACGGCCCGCTCCCGACGGCGAACATCGGGCGGATGTACCGCGGAACGTACCCGGGGATGTCGAAGGCCTTCGCCACCCCGGCTTCGCGAGCCTGCGTCCGGAAGTTGTTGCCGTAGTCGAACGCCTTCGCGCCGGCCTCCTGCAGGGCGAGAATCGCCCGGGCCTCCACGGCGATCGAGGTTTGGACCTCATGTCGATACGCGGCCGGGTCGTGGGCCCGGGCGCGCGCGGCCTGCTCGACGGTGTGCCCTTGCGGAATGTAGCCGACCATGAGGTCGTGGGCCGCGGTCTGGTCCGAAACGATATCGGGCACGATGTTCCGGCGCCCGATCTCGGGGAACACGTCGGCGGCGTTTCCGAGAAGCCCCACCGAGAGGGCCCGCCGTTCCTCGGTGGCCCGACGAACGCGCGCGAGAGCGTCGTCGAGGTCGGTCGCCTGCACGTCCAGGTACTTGCCCTCGAGCCGTCGCCGAATGGCTCTCGGGTCGACGTCGACGATGAAGGCGACTCCCCCGAGCATCGTCGTGGCCAGCGGTTGCGCTCCTCCCATTTCGCCGAGACCCGAGGAGAGGAACCACCTCCCGGCGAGATCATCGGCGCCGAACTCGGCCCTCGCGAGCGCGGCCAGGGTCTCGAAGGTTCCCTGAAGGATCCCTTGGGTCCCGATGTAGATCCAGCTGCCGGCGGTCATTTGCCCGTACATGGTGAGTCCCCGGGCCTCGAGTTCCCAGAAGATCTCATCCGTGGCCCACTTCGGGACCACCATCGCGTTCACGATCAGGACCCGCGGAGCGTCGCGGTGTGTGGCGAAGACGCCGACGGCTTTCCCGGACTGTACGAGCAGCGTCTCATCGTCGGCCAGCGATCGCAGTGCGCCCACGATCGTGTCGAACGCGGCCCAGCTGCGGGCGGCCTTCCCCCGGCCGCCGTAGACCACCAGGTGGTCCGGGTCGCGAGCGACCTCGGGGTCGAGGTTGTTCATCAGGAGACGGAGCGCCGCCTCTTGACCCCAACCCCGGCAGGAGAGCTCCCGGCCCCGCGGAGCTCGTACCGGGCGTGGCCCCCCGACGGCGCTCGACACGGTGAACGAATCCAGAGTCGAGGTAAGAACGTTGCTCGGGAGCTGCCACCCGCCCCGAAGGTCCACGGGGCGCTACCGACCACTATATATCGAGCTATATTCTAATTTCAGAACCTATATATTCGCACCGACCGTCGTCTCCCTCGATGAGCCAGTTCAACGCATTCGGGGCCCCGCGCGCCGGGGCCGGGCGCCAATTGGAGATTCTGCCGCTCGCGAACAATGACACCGGTTCCGGTTCGGTCCGTCGCCTCCAGCGCATGGGCGCCGTGACCGTGGGCGTTTCGCTCCCACGTAACTGGGTGAGCGAGCGGGACCTGGGCGTGGGCAGCCCCGTGGTCGTGAAACTGATCTCGAACGGGGCGATCGTCATTCGTTCGCCGTCGGGAGCCGACGCCCGCGTGCGAGCCCAGATCGACGTCGACACCGGCCCGCCTCCCGAGCATCTCTTCCGCCGCCTCGTGGGCGCGTACCTCCGCGGAGCGGAGGAGTTCGTCGTGCATCAGGACGGCGGTCTCGCGGCCACCACTCGAACAACGGTTCGGACGTTCCAGCGACGCACCGTCCACCCGCAGATCGTCTTCGAGGACCGCGAGAACCTTGTCCTTCGCGATGTGTCGAACGGCGCGAATCTCGGGATTCCGGTCCTCCTTCGTCGGATGTTCCAGGTGGTCGTCGAAATGCACGACGACGCGGCCAAGACATGGCAATCCGGCACGGCGCGCTCCGACGAAGCGATGGAGTCGCGTGACGACGAGGTCGACCGGTACGCCTGGCTCATCGAGCGCACGCTCGCGCTCCGCCTGCGGGACGATCCCGGCGGGGCGTCGCTCGGCGGCCCGTTCGAAGGGCCCTTGCCGGTGTTCCTCTTGACGCGGTGCCTCGAGCGCATCGCCGACCACGCCGTGATCCTCGCGGACAACGGTGCCCACCTGCGGGATTCGTCCATCCCGGCGACGACCCTCCGCGCGCTCTCGGGTTACCACCGACAGGTGCTCGATCACCTTCGATCCGCCTTCAACGTCGCCGAGCACCCCGACGCTACGACGGCGAACGAGGTGCTCGATGGGGCTACGGCGCTCGAGGCGACGCACGGCGCCCTCGCCGGTCGCTTCTTGACCCCGGCGGTTCCGTCCGCGCTACCGGCGGCCGCCCTCACTTCGCTAGGACTCATCCTTCAGTCGATCGACCGCACGACAGCCTATGCGCGGGACATCGCCCAAATCGGTCTCGGACACGGCGACGTGCAGGCCCTGGAGGCGGCCCCCCCGCCCCCCGTGCGCGAGCCCCGGATCGAACGCGTCGTCGCCCCGTAGTCGGGGAGGCTTGCCACGCTCGGCACGGCCGGACCCGAACTCACTCCGAACACGACGGCGACAAGCCCCCATCCGAGGGGACGGAATGGTGGGGCGACGGGTTTCTCCATGGTTCATGAAGGCGCGCGGTGACCGGGGCTCGACGTACACGGGCCCCCTCGCGTTCGTCCCGGCGGGCTTTAGAGTCGGGCGTTAGACCCGGGCCGTCGTCGATCGCGTGCGCCCTTCTTGTAGTTGGGAATTCATCCTGGTGGGACTTGAATGGCCTCCAGCGACCAGCCGCCGAGTCCGGGTGACGCACCGCGGCCGTTCTGCCCACACTGCAAGCACATCCTGGATCCGAAGAATGATGTCCTCTACCAGGGAATCTCGATCGGCTCCGTCTATTCGGTCATCTATTGCGGATGGTGCGGAGCCGTGCTTGGCGGTGGACCGTCATCGGGGATGCACCTGTTGGGCACAAAGACTCAGCGAGGGTTCTAGGAACCGCGACTTCCTCTGACGGATGGCGCCGTTCCTTGACCTGCTCGCAAGCTAGGGGTCCAATGCGAGTTACCCGCTCCTTACGTCCTGAACCCGCGTTAGATGTCCAACGCCTTTTCGGAAGAGTCGCTGCCCTCAGCGCGCTCGAGCCGTCCGAGGGGCTTGTACGTAAGGACGGCCACTCCGCTCTTGCTCGTCAACGAATCGACTAGTTGAAAGCGTTCGGGTGGGAAGCCCTCCTCGAATAGGCGCGCGCCCCTCCCCGCAACGACGGGGAAGACGGCGAGTCGCAAGAGGTCGAGTATGTTCGCCTTGATCAAAGACCCGACTAGCGTGGGGCTTCCGTGGACTCCAATGCTTCTGCCGGGCTGATTCTTGAGGGCTAAGACGCCGTCTCGAAGATCGCCGCTAAGGAGGTGCGCCCTACCTTTCGTAGGCCAAGTGACCGACTTCAAGGTCCTTGATACAACGTACTTCGGAACCCCGTTGATGTGGCTCGCAAAGGGCTCGATTTCCGAATCGGGCCAAAAGTGGAGCCACTCCTCGTAGGTCTTCCGTCCCAGGAGCATCGCATCTTCATCGGCGATCTTCGAGGTGAAGTGTCCCTCGACCTGGTCATCTATCAGCTCCATGATTGCCCCATGGACCGCGTCCAATTTTGCGACGCCGTCGAGTGTGAGGATCATGTTTGCAACTACAGCTCTCGCCATGAGCAATCCCTCGGTTCTCGCAGATAATCGACGGACCGGAATCGAGCTTTAACCGCCTGTCTCGGTCTCCTCAACGCCCTGACGCGACCGCCGCCTGTCGATCAAACCCGAACGTGCCGCATCCATAAAGGATTCTTCGCACTTCCTGCTCCGGCTCGCCTCGCGATCTTCTCGCGCGCCCATCGCGGTCCCCATCGACCGCGCGCCCTCCACGGAGAAGGCGCCTCTCTGGCAGGCGTTCGGAGACGGCATGGGCCGAAAAGCTCCTATCAGAGCGGCGGGAATCTGATTTCGGCGGATGCCGCTATAGCTCAGTCGGTAGAGCGGCTGATTTGTAATCAGCAGGTCGGGAGTTCGATCCTCTCTAGCGGCTTGCCCCGCCCAAAGAGTTACCAGCCTGCCGCAGACTGCGCGGGGTGTCGAGCATTGTCGGGCGTCCTCTAGTTGGGTCCCTCATCCGGAGGGGCCGGCACGGCCCAACGTCAAGGAGGCGCGCAACGTAACCCGCGACGTGCGATTCGTCGGGTTCCACCATGTTCAGATGGGGATTCCTCCCGGCTCCGAGGAGCAGGCTCGGGAATTCTACACGACCGCACTCGGATTCGAAGAGATCCCCAAGCCCCCGCACCTGGCCGTGCGGGGTGGGTTGTGGTTCCGAACGGGCGCGCACCAGGTGCATCTCGGCATCGAACCGGAGTTTCACGCAATGGAGCGACCGCATGTGGCGCTGCACGTCGAAGGCTTGGCCGAGCTCCGCGCACGGCTCGAGCGACATGGCGTGACGATCGTCGAGGACCTTCCCCTTCCCGGATTCCGGCGATTCTACGCGAAAGACCCTTTCGGCAACCGCCTTGAGTTCGTGGAGCCGGAGCACAAAGATACCGAGCGCCCTCGAGTGATGTAGAGGCCCCCCGCCACCCCCAGCTCGGAGGGCCGAGGAGTCGAACGCTGGGGTCAGCTCGAGCGGTCAGGTGTCTTCTTGGACGACGGGGCCGCCGAACCGCCTCCGTCCTTGGACGCCGCGTCGGCACTGCCGCCCTGCCGCGCCAGAAGGGTGGCGAGGTAGGCCGTGAACATCGTGTTGGCCCCACCAGAGTCGGCGCCGGCGGTGACGAGCGTGTCGGGCGTGATCCGAATGTTGCCGGAGCTCACCTCTTGCATGATCTTGACGAGGGCCACCCGGTCGGCCCCGATCACGGTCGCTTGCGCGTTGTACGCGTCGGCCTGCGCTTGACCGACGGTGCGAACCGCGGCCGCATCGCCGTCGGCCTTGATCCGGGTGGAGTCCCGGATTCCCTCCGCCTGCTTGACGAGCGCCTTCGCCTCGTTCTCGTTGATCTCGACCTGGAGGACCGCCGTCACGACCTGCGGCTGCAGGTTCGCCCGCGCTGTCTTCTCCTGCACGGCGATGCGCTGCTCCTCCGCGAGCGCCTGCTGCTGGTACTGCGCCTGCTGCTGCATGGCGATCTCCTTCTGAGTCTGGGTCGCGAGGAGCGACGCGTCGACCGCGATGTAGGAGATGAGGAGGTTCTGCGCCTCGACCATGTACTTGGCGAACTCGGTCCGCGCCTTCTCGAGCGCCTCCTGCTGGAGCTGCGAGCGGCTCTGGACGAACTCCAGGGCCTTCTTCTCGCCCGCGTTGTTCCGGAACGACGAATCGATGAGCGGGTGGACGATCTGCTGGATCAGGTTGAACACCGAGCCGAACCGGGCGATGATGAACGCCGCGTTCTCGGGGAGGATCCGGATGACCATGCGGACGTCGACTTCCAACTGGAAGCCGTCCTTCGAT
>JAKIWS010000015.1 GCA_022749895.1 Thermoplasmata archaeon | reverse complement strand
TGCCGGCGAGAATCTCGGCGACCTCGGGGCGGATGATCTCGGGGGGAAGCGGCTCGTGCGCGGCCAACGCTTGACGGATGCGGGTCTGGCTTGTGGCGATGCGCTCCGCCGCCGGGTGGCAGCAGGTTTTGGTCGTTGCCATCCACCCGCACTTCCGGCAGAAGAACGTCTCTTCGTAGCGGAGGGGGATCACGCCGACGTCGACCTCGTCAAAGACCCGGTGGCAGGCGTAGGGGTCGTAGTACTTCCCGACCCCGGCTTGGTCCCTCCCGACGATGTAGAGCCCGCAGCCGAAGTTCTTCCGAACGATCGCGAACCAGATCGCCGCCTTGGGGCCGGCGTACCGCATGGTGATCGTGAAGCCGGCGAGCATCACGCGGTCGGCGGGATAGTAATGGCTCACGAGCGCCTCGTAGCTGCGGAGAATGACCTCCGGCCGGAAATCCCCGCTCTTCAGCCGTCCGACGACGGGATGGATCAGCAGCCCGTCGACGTCGCTCCGGTCGAGGGTCAGTCGCTGCAAGTACTCATGCGCGGTGTGGGGCGGGTTCCGACACTGGTAGGCCGCGACGTTCTTCCAGCCGAGCTTGTCGAACGCGGCCCGGGTCTCGGAAGGCGTGAGCTCCTTCGGCCCGTACGGCGTCTCGAGCCGACGCAGGAGGTCGACGCGGCCCGCGAACGCCTCCTGACCGAGGGCGAAGATGTCGGCGACGTTCGGGTGGGCCGGGTCGACGGTCCCGTAGGTGGATTCGGCGAAACGCTTCCGGTCGAGCGGCCACCGCTCCTGGAGGTGGAGGACCGCGAAGAAGCGGCCCTGGCCATCGAGGAGCGCGACATCGTCCCCGGCTTTCACGTCACGGAGCTTTTCCTGGGCGGCCGCGTCGGTGGGTGCCAGAACGATCGGCATCGTCCACGGAAGGTCGTTGGGCAGGCGACCGTCGGCGGTCACGGAGTCGAACGTCGCCTCGTCCATGAACCCCTCGAGCGGGCTGTAGGCCCCGGTCGCCAGCTTCTCCGTATCGTAGACCGCGTCGATGAACGGAGCGAGCTGCGGCAGCTCGGCAAGCTCGTCCTCGCGCCGGGCGCGCTCGGCGTCGCCGAGGAGCCGTTGGACGAGTCGTCCACCGTGGGGGAGAGGTAACATGGGGTTCGGGCGGCCCGACAACGGCTCGGGTATTAGAGGTCGCAGGGCGCGGCGGGAGCCCCATGCGCCGGTATGCGCACCGGAAGCTCCGACTCAAATACTCGGCGCGAACGGCCCTCCGCCGGATCCTGCGAGATGTCCTTCCACCCTCCGTTCACGATGCTCATCGATTTCGACGGGACGCTCGTCGACCCCAACGTCGCGATCGTCCTCGTCGAGAAGTTCTGTCCGAACGGGGACGTCGTGGCGCACGAGGTCGATATCCAACTCCACGAAGGCAAGATCACGCTCCGGGAGGCGTGGGAGCGCGAAGCGTCCCTCATGCGGGCCGACCAGATCCCGGAGATGGTCGACTTCGTCGTGAAGAACGTTCCCCTTCGCGAGGGCGCTCGCGACCTGCTCGACCTACTCGCGGCGGAGAACATCCCGACGAAGATCGTCTCGGGTGGCCTCGATTTCTACATCCACCCGGTGCTCGAGCGGGAGGGACTCCGGCTGCCGGTCCTGAGCGATGCCGCCATCGCCGGACCGGACGGCCAGCTCCGCGTGCTCCACCCGCACGGCCACGCCACCTGCCGCCTCTGCGGGATCTGCAAGGCCCAGGCGGTCCGCGCCGAATCGACGGATCCGGGGCGCGTCGTGTTCGTCGGCGACGGCAGTACGGACCAGTACGCGGCGGAGGTCGCGGACGTCGTGTTCGCGCGACGGCGACTTCTCAGCTACTGCCAGAAGATGGGGATTCCGGCGTTCCCGTTCGAAGGGTTCGGCCCGGTGACCGCCCAAGTGCGCGGTTGGATCCGCGGCAACGTCCCGTTTCCGGAGCGCCGACGCTTGGGGCTCGGGGCCTCCCCGTGCCCGATTTCGAGCGGCCTCGCCGTCGCCGATGCGTAGCTATGCGCATATTCTACGCCTGACCGCAAGGCTTTAAACTCCAGCCTTTCCCCCGCCCCTCGTGACCAACGACCGACCCCGGGTCCTGCTCCTCGGACTCGACTCCGTCCCGCCCGAGTTCCTGTTCGACCGGTTCCTGCCCCAGATGCCCCACCTGCGGTCGTTGCTGGACCGGGGGCAGTTCGGCACGCTACGGACCATCGACCCGCCGATCACGGTGCCCGCCTGGGCGGTCATGTTCACGGGGATGGACCCGGGGAGCCTCGGGATCTACGGGTTCCGCCATCGACGGGCGCGGTCGTACTGGGACAACTACACCCCGACCCCCCAGATGATCCCGCACCCCCCGGTCTGGGAGATCCTCTCCCGGCTCGGCCGGCGGGTCTGCGTCATCGGCATGCCCCCCGGGTATCCGCCGCCGAAGGTCAACGGGGTCTACGTCTCCGACTTCCTGACGCCATCGTCCGCGAAGGATTTCTGCCACCCCCCCTCCCTCGTGCCGGAGCTCCAGTCCGTCACCGGCGGCTACACGTTCGACGTGACGTTCCGGGCCGACGACCGGGAGCGGATCGCGGAGGAGCTGTTCACGATGACCCGGCGGCGGTTCAAGGCGGCCCGGCACCTGTGGTCCAAGGAGCCGTGGGATTTCTTCGCCCTGCACGAGATCGGCCCGGATCGGTTGCACCACGCGTTCTGGAAGTTCTTCGACACCACCCACCCCCGCCACGAGGACCACGCGAAGTTCCGGGACATCGCCGATCGGTACTACGCGATGATGGACGACGAGATCGGCCAACTGCTCGACCTGGTCGACGACCGGGTCAATATCCTGGTGGCGTCCGACCACGGGAGCCAGGCGATGGACGGCTGCTTCTGCATCAACCAGTGGCTGATCGAGAACGACTACCTCGCCCTCAAGGGAGCCGCCCCCGCCCGGGGCACGGCGATCGAAAAGGCGACCGTCGACTGGTCGCGCACGTCGGTCTGGGGAGCCGGTGGGTACTACGCCCGTCTCAACTTCAACGTCAAGGGTCGGGAGCCTCAGGGAACCGTCGACCCGAAGGAGCTCCCCGAACTTCGGCGTCGCCTCGCCGAGGATCTCGGCCGCGTGCGGCTCCCCAACGGCCAGCCGCTCGCGCCCGAGATCCGGGCCCCCGACCAGATCTACCGTCAGGTCCGGGGCGACGCTCCGGACCTCATGGCCTACTTCGGCCACCTCAAGTGGCGGTCGGCGGGAACGGTGGGATATGACGGTCTCTTCCTGGACGAGAACGACACCGGACCGGACGATTCGGTCCACTCGTTCGACGGCGTCTACCTGCTCGCACGACCCGGGCATTCCGGACGCACTGCACAGCCGCAGCAATCGATCCTGGACGTCGGGCCGACCCTGCTCCGGATGCTGGACGTGCCGGTGCCCGCGGAGATGCAGGGGCGCGCGATCCCGGGCTGGCTCTGACCACGGCCTGGAGCCGACGGGCGGAGCGCCCGAGCGCAAACGTCTACTCTCGCGCCCACGGTAGGCTTGGCCCGAATGTCAACGAAACGACCGGCAGCTCCTGCGCCGCCTCCCCCCCCGCCGCCGCTGGTCGCCGAGAGCTGGCGACCGTCCCGGATCCATGTCGTCGTGATGCTCGGCATGGTCGCCGTCGTCACCGCCATCTTCGAGTGGGCGATGACCGCGGCCCCCATACCCCCGGGCTCGGACCCGGGCGATTGGATCCAGCGGTCGTACGCGTTCGTCGGCCTCGCCCACCCGCCGGTGCTCGCCGTGGGTTCTCCCTTCCTCTACCCCCCGCTGATCTTCCCGATCATCGGCGGGATCTATCTCGTCACCGGCACCGCCACCGCGACCGGGTTCGTGATCGCCGGCGTGCTGCTGGCGGGGTACGGACTTTCTGTCGTCCATCTCGCCCGCCGATTCTTCGCGACCGGCCCTGTTCAGGTCCTGTTCGTCGGCCTGGTGCTGTTCAACGGCACGACCCTCTCGATGTTATTCTGGGGGGCGTATCCGAACTTCCTCGCCTTCATCCTCTTCAACGAGGCGATCATCGCCTTTGCGGCGTACGTCGCGCGCGAGCGGTTTCGGGATGGGATCCTTCTGTGCGCCCTCCTCGCCCTGGTCTACCTGACCCACGCGCTCACCTTCGACCTCCTCCTGCTCGCGCTCGCCGGCGGGTTCTTCCTTCTCTTGGTGGCGCGACGGGCCCGGGTGCGCCTGCTGCTCGCGCGCACCACGTTGCTGGGGGCAGGCCTCCTCGTCGGCGTCATCGCGGGCTACACCGCCGCCGTCCGGTACTTCGGTATCGCGACGCCAAACTACATTTCGGCCAACCCCGCAGCCTACGTCATCGACAATCTCGGCGAACTGTTCGTACCCCTGGCCAACGCGCCGTCGATCTTCGTGAGTGGTCGACCCCTCGTGCTCGCGCCCTGGGTCGTAATGGTCCTCCTCGCTTCCGTGGCGGCCGCGCTCGTGCTGGTCAGCACCGTGGCCCCCCGGCGTTGGTCGCGCTGGTCGCCGAACGCGCTGCTCATCGCGGAAGGGTGGCTGGCCGCGGCGCTCGTCACGCCCCTTCTGGGCTGGATCGGGCACGTTGACACCGATTATCCCCGGTTCCTGTACTTCCTCCCGTTACCGGGCTTTCTCGCCGTCGGACTCGCGATCGAGCAGCTCCTCCTGCGCGCCCGATGGGCGACGTCGGACGATCCGGCACCTTGGTCGCCCGCGACGTCGGTTTCCGGAGCGCCAATCCGCTCGCCGCGTCGACCCCGTCCCACCGGTACGGTCGCGATTGCTGGCGTACTCGCGATCGTGGCCGTCCTCGCAGGGAACGTCGCCGTTCCGACCATATTTCTCAATGAAAAATTGAATTCCGGAACGAGTCACAACGCCTATTTCGTCGATGCCGAAGCGTGGCTCAAGGCGAACCCGCGCGCGGGGTCCGTGCTGACGGTCAACCAGGCGATCCGATGGACCGAGGCGCTGACGACGCGCGGGGGCTACGATGTCGGGCCGACGTGGCTCCTCTTCGCGCCGTGGCAGGTGATGGATACCGAGGAGTCGTACTGGGCGCTCAATTCGCGGGAGGCCCTGACCAACAATTTCGCGGTCCTCTCGTACTCGGGGTTCGGCTCGGCCCTCCTGAGCCAGGCTCCGATGTACTCCGTGATGGACGAGGGCGTCACGGTCTCCCTCCTCCGGCTGCTTCCCGGTGCTTCGTTCGTCACCTCCTCGGTCGCCAACGCGTCGTTCGTGGAGGGCCTGACGCAGTTCTCGACGCCCACGCTCATCGTTCCCGGACCGGCGGCGATCTCGGCCGTCACCACGTACGTCGGCCCTCACTTCCAGGTCGTGCAGACAGCGACCTTGGCGCCGACGCGCGGGGAGGCTTGGATCAACTACACGGTCACGGGCCAAGCCGGGGCCGCTCTCCGCCATTTGGGCATCACTCTCGCGGATCCTCCCCGATTGGTGTCGCAGATGCACACCGGGTCGCCCCCCGCGATCGCGATCACCGGCGGAACCCTCGAGTGGAACGTCTCCACGATCCTGGGGCGGCTCCCCGGTGCGCAGCCGATCAACACGACCGTGTCCCTCGTGCCCGCGCCTTCGGCGGCGGCCGTCACCTCATCGCCCACTGGCACCGCGGTGGGGCTTATTTTTGACCCTCCCGCGGGCCCGGCGCCGCTCCAAGTCTCGGTCCACCTCTCGACGAGCCCGACCAGCAACCCGGCGGTGGTGCTTCCGCCGTACCTCGACACGGCGACGTTCCTCGGCGACCACGACATCCACTTTCTCCTGCTCCCGAACGATCCGTCGAGCGGCCAGACGATCGCGTACTACGAGGCGACGTACCATTTTCAGCTCGGGTACGCGAATCCCGATTGGGTGATCTTGGAGGGGTAAATCCCGCTCGTGCCGGATCCATCGACGCCCCGGGCGCCGGCCGCGCGAGGCCGGGGACGCTCCCCGAACCTCCTCGTGATCGTGCTCGACTGCGTCCGCGCCGGGAGCGTCGCCCCATCGACCCATGGTCGGATCGCCCGCACGCCCCACATCGACCGGATCCGCGGTCGGGGTTCGACGTTCACCCGGGCCGTCGCCCCCGGCAACTGGACGATCCCTTCCCACATGTCGATCACGACGGGGACCTATCCGTGGGTCCACCGCCGGCGCACGTTCCGGTCGGGACCTCCGCCGACGGAGCCGGTCGCGGCCTGGCTGGCCCGCCGGGGCTACGACACGGCGATGTTCACGGAAGAGACGCATCTGGTCGCCGGGTACGGCCTCGAGGACGGCTACGCCTACCGCTACGCCCGGCGGTACGAGACGACCGACGAGGAGCGAACGCTGGTCAATCGGCTCGTGGGTCACTCAGGTCTGCTCTACTCCGTCGAGATCCGGCGCCTGGTGGAGCGGCTGCCCCCGTTGGCGATCCCGATGACCTCGATCAACTATCGTCAAGAGATCGCCTTCAAGCGGTCGGTCTGCGGCCCATTCCTGGTCGACGAATTCGACCGATGGCTCGCTCAGCGCGACGGCGAACGGCCGTTCCACGGCTTCTTCAACTTCGTCGACGGCCACGAGCCGTACGTCGAGGACGGGACGGCGGTCGGATGGGCCGCCCGGCGGTACGCCCGGGTTCCTCGGTTCTATCTTCTCGCCGTGCCGGGCCTCGCCGGGAGGGTTCCGTGGGCGGAGGTCGAGCGGCGGTACCTTCGTGCGATCGAGAGCGCCGACGAGAAGGTCGGACGGATCCTGGCCGCCCTCGACCGGGCCGGCGAGCTCGGTCGGACCTTGATCATCGTCACGGCGGACCACGGCCAGTCGTTCGGCGAGCACGGCAACATCTACCACGGCTGCGGGGCCTCCGATTCGGTCGCGCGCGTCCCCCTCGTGGTGGGCTACCCCGACGGGATGGCGCTCCCGGCCCGGGTCGACGATTGGGTCAGCCTGTGCGAGATCCCTTCTTACCTCAAGTCCGCGGCGTTGGGGCAACCGGCGTTTGACGAGACGGGCGCGGCCCCGGTCCCCTTCCCGACGGCCCCCCCCGCCCGCAACCCCGTCTTCTGCGAAGGGGGCCCGGCCTCCGACCCGAATTACTCCTTGCGAGGGATCGGCCTCGACCGCCGGTGGAACCATCGTCTCCTCGCCGCGTACGCGGGGGATACGAAATGGGTGCTCGACCTCGCGACGGAGGAACTGAGCTCCTGGCGGGTCGGCGACGCCGACGAACACGTCGTCGCCCCCGGCGTACAGGGGGAGGAGCGACTTCGAACCCTCGCGTCCGTGTACGGGATCTTCTCCCCGTCCGACCTTCAGCGGTATCGGGCCGACGCGGGGGATCTGACCCGTCCTCCCCTCAAGGACGACAAGATGCGGTCGTGGGGATACGACTGACTCGCTCCGCGGACGGACGGGCCGGAATCGAGCGCGCTTAAGCGTCGACGACGTCGCGCATCGGGGCCCCCTGGAGGTGCCCGGGGAGAGGCTCGCCGAGCATCGCGAGCAGGGTCGGTGTCACATCAAGGATGTTCTGGCGTGGGATCTCACGGGCGCCGCTCCGATGCGCGTCGTACACCGCGAACACCCCATCGTACGAGTGGACGGCGTCGTCCGGGCCGGTGTCGTTTTCCCGGAGGAACAGGCCGGGGTGCCCGAGCGTCCCGGCCGAGCGCCATTTCAGCTCGCCGAAGTACACCATCATGTCGGGAGGGTCCCCGCGCACCTCTCGGTAGAGCTCGGCGGGCTCGAGCACCTGCGTGGGCATCGCTCCGCCGTCCGGACCGCGGAGCTGCCCGAGCTCCTGTCGAAGGCGGTGCTTGAGGGCGGGAACTTCCGTCGGGTCGACAATGCCGTGCGCCTCCCGGCCCCGGAGGTTGAGGAAGAGACGGGCGTAGTACCCTCCCGCGCCCCACACGCGGGTTCGGCTCCAGTCGACCCCGGCCTTCTCCAAGGTGATCGGTGACGAGACCGGCTGGCGCAGGACGAGGTAGCCGTGCTCGACCAACCACTGGTTGATGCAGAAGCATCCCTCCATCGGCATGCTCCCGTGGTCGGACGCGATAACGATGAGTGTCTCCGGGTCGGCGTGGGCGACGAGCCGACCGATCGAGCGGTCGAGCATGCGGTAGTAGTCTTCGAGGACGTGCTCGAACGGATTCCCGGCGACGTAGCTGTGGTGCGACGGGTCGAAGTACTGCGTGTAGGCGTGGTGCAGCCGGTCGGTCCCGACCTCGTGGATCCCAAACACGTCCCACGGCTCCCGGAGGTAGAGCTCCTCGGCGACGGCGAAATGTTGCTGGGTCATCGCCACGAGGTCGCGGTAGAGCTGCTGGCGTTCTTCCGCGCGGAACGTGACGTCAAAGACGTACGGTCCGAACTTCGTCTCGAGCTCGGCTCCGAGCGACCGCGGAAAGGTGGCTTCGGGTCCGCCCGGGGGGGTGAGGAAGTCGGAAACGTAGAGTCCGTTGACCGCCGGGGCGGGGTACCCGGGAGGCATCCCCACGACGCAGACCCGGCGGCCGCGGTCGGAGAGGAGCTTCCAGAAGCTGGGCACGGGGAGCAGGTCGGAGGTAGGACCGTACGTGTCGGTGTACGAGTGATCCCGGCGGTGGCGGAAGCCGTAGAATCCCAGGGAGCCCGGATCGATCCCGGTGAACATGACCGCCCACGCGGGGATCGAGATCGGCGGGTCGGTCGTTCGGAGCGCCCCGTGCACCCCCGAACCCAGAAGCCGTCGTACGTTGGGCATGAACGGAAGGCAGCGCCCGAATAGGTACTCGGGGGAGGCGGAGTCGAGGCCGATGACGATCATCCTACGCGGCATGTGAACGCAGTCCGACTCCTCGCTCGAACCCGAGAGGCCGCCCTATTTACCGCGTCTCCCGTCTCGGTCACTCGCGACCTCTCCTCGGCCGGGCGCGTCGACCGCCAGTTCACGGCGAGCCCGACCACGATCAAGGAGCGCGCGCGTGAACTCCCGTTCAACTGACGAGCGAGCCTCCGGCCGGCGGTACGTCCTCCTCGATGCTCCGTCGAATCTCGGGCTCCGGCCTCCCTCCCCTGGGCGCGTGCCCGGGTGTTGGCGCCTCGCGAGCGCGCTGCGGGCAGCAGGTCTGCGGGAAGGGATCGGCGCCGACGACGCCGGGACCGTCGCGCCCCCGGCGTACGACGCGACCTGGTCTCCCGGCTCGGGCGTACGGAACGGGGCGGCGATCGCCCGGTACTCCGTCCAACTTGCGGACCGGATCGGGTCAATCGTCGCGGATGGGGGGTTCCCGGTCGTACTCGGGGGGGATTGCAGCATTCTTCTCGGGTCGATGCTGGCGTTGCGCCGTCGTGGGCGCCACGGGCTCGCCTTTCTCGACGCGCACAGCGACTTTCGTCACCTCGGCAATGCACCGCACGTCGGCGCGGCCGCCGGCGAGGACCTGGCTCTGGTGACCGGTCGTGGGGCGCCGGCGCTCGTCGATATCGAAGGTCGACGTCCGTACGTCGCCGACCGTGATGCCCACCTCGTCGGAATCCGAGAGGAGGACGACTGCCTGGGCGAGGTCCGGAGGACGCTCGGGGGCGTCCTCACGTCGCAGCGCTGTCGTGCGTTGGGTCCCGCGCGGTCGGCCGAGGCGGCGCGCGCATCCATAATGAGGGACGATCGCGCTCCGTTCTGGATCCACATCGACGCCGACGTCCTGGACGCCGCGATCATGCCGGCGGTGGACACCCCGGAGCCCAACGGATTGGACCTCAGCACGTTCGTCGAGATCGTGGGTGCGCTCGCTTCCTTGCCGATGGCGAAGGGTCTGCAGGTGACCGTGTTCGACCCCGAGCTCGATCCGGACGGAGGGTTGGCCTCCCGACTCGCCGACGCGCTGGTCGGTGCCCTGGCGGTTCGATCCGGCTGACGCGTTGCCGCCCGAACTCGCCCACCCATGGGGGGCGACGGACGCGGGGTCCGCCCGGCGATAGGCTTACGTACCTATGCGGACAGCGGGACCCGGTTCGATGGCAGACGAGCCCCCGCGTTTGTTCGGGACGGACGGCATTCGGCGCGTTGTGGGCACCGAGTTCACGCCCGAGCTCGTGAGCCAGGCCGCCTCGGCGCTCGCGACGTGCCTGGGGAACCGTGGGCCGGTACCGATCGCGTCCGACTTCCGGACCACGAGCGACGGCATGGCCCGCCTCCTCGCCGGCTCGCTCCAGATGCGCGGCGTCGACGTCCTCGAGATGGGGAAAATGCCGACGCCGGCGCTCCAGTACAACGTGCGGGCCCTCGGCGCTCCCGGCGGCCTCATGGTCACCGCCTCGCACAACCCCACCGAGTTCAACGGGATCAAGTTCTGCGGCGCGGGCGGCCTCGAGATCCCTCGTTCGATGGAGCAGGCGATCGAGCGGTGCATCCACGAACGGCGCTTCGTGACGGTTCCCTGGAACGAGGTGGGCACGATCCGGCAGGATTCCCAGGGCGTGGATCGGTACCTCTCCTCGATCGAGAAGAACGTCGACGTCGAGTCCATCCGGGCCGCGCGGCTCCGGGTCATCCTCGATTGCGGGAACGGTACGAGTGCGGTCACAAGTCCGCGCCTCCTCCGCTCGCTCGGATGCCGGTTGACCACCCTCAATGCGAACCCGGATGGCTACTTTCCGGGGCATCCCTCCGAGCCGACCGACGAAAACCTCGCCGACCTCAAGGCGATGGTGATCGCGAGCGGCGCCGATTTCGGGGTCGCCCACGATGGGGACTCGGATCGCGTCGCCTTCGTAGACGAACGGGGGCGCTACGTCCCCGGCGAGGTCACGCTCGCGCTGTTCGCCCGTGAAGAGCTCCGAGCGCACCCTAAGGGCCTGGTGGTGACCAGCATCACGTCCTCGACGTGCGTCGAGAAGGTCGTGGCCCACGAAGGCGGCGAGATCGTGATCACGCGATCGGGTTCGCTCCCGGTCGCCGAAGAGATCGACCGGCGCCACGCCCTCTTCGGCGGTGAGGAGAACGGCGGCTACTATTGGCCGAACCACCAGACGGCGCGGGACGGCCCGATGAGCTCCGCGAAGATGCTTGAGGTGCTTGTCCGCCGGGCGCAGCCCCTCTCGGAGCTGATCGCGGAGCTCCCCCGGTCCGTCGTCGTGAAGGCGAAGACTCCGCTCGCGCCCGAGCTGCGAGCGACGGTCGTAGGCCGGGTCACGACGACGCTCACCGGGGAGGCCCGGCGCGTGGTCACCCTGGACGGCGTCAAGGCGTTCTACGATGACGGCTGGCTTTTGATCCGTCCGTCCGGGACCGAGCCGATCTGCCGGGTGTTCGCCGAGAGCGACGCGCCCGATCGAGCCCGGGCGCTGGTCGACCACGGCCTCTCGCTCGTCCGGACCGCCGCCGAGCGTTGATCGGTTCCGTGAACCCAGACCGCCCACCACGTTCGGGACGGCCCGCGCGTCGGCGAGGGATTCGCTGCCGCGTCGGTGGCCGCGTCGGGCAGCTCGTTGGATTGTTCGTACTTGCGTCGCTGGTGGGCCTCCTCCCGCCTTCTCCCGTCCCGCACGGGATCGCCCGGGAACATCCTTCGCCCGGCCCCGAGCGGGCCCTTTCGTCTTCGTTCTCATCGGCAACGGGCCCGGCGTCCCCGGCGGAGGCCGGATCGACGTGTGCAAGGGTCGAAGGACCTGACGCCTGCGGTCGGAGCGTCGGTTCAGTGGGCGCAGGTGCGATGGCGTGGTTCAACATCAGTTCCGGTCTCGGCGTCATGCCCCCACCCCGCCGCGGTGCCGCCATGACCTACGACCCTTCGGATGGTTACACCGTCCTATTCGGGGGGCTCGATCCGACCGGTCGAACGCTTCGCGACACCTGGGCCTACGGGTCGAACGGATGGGTCGCCCTCTCGCCGGCCGTGGCGACCGCGAAGAATACTCCCCCTGCGCTAGCGTTCGCCTCGATGACGTTCGACACGGGCGACGGGTACGTCCTCCTGTTTGGGGGTCTCGGACCCCGGGGCGTCAACGGTGAATCGTGGAGCTTCGCCCGAGGGCACTGGTCGGTGGTGACCTCCAGCTCCGGGACGACGCCCACCGGACGGGTCAACGCCTCGCTGGCGTACGACGCGAACGACAGCTACGCGGTGCTGTTCGGGGGGTTTGCCTCCGGGCACGTCCTTCGCGATACCTGGGCGTACCATGCGGGTGGCTGGGTCGAACTGACGCCCGCTAACCTCACGGCGACCTCCTCCCCGACCCGCCGGTTCGGGGCCGCCCTGGCCTTTGACCCGTCGTCGAACGATCTCGTATTTTTCGGTGGGACCGGCTCAACGGGGTTCAACGTCGTTCCCCAGAACGACACCTGGGTCTTCTCGGCCGGATCCTGGCGGAATGTCACGACCGGACCGGCGCCGCCGGCCCGATGGGCCGCGGGGACGGCGTTTGACGCCACGAACGCCGGGCTGCTCGTGTTCGGGGGCATTTCGCGGTCGGGACGGATCCTGGGGGACACGTGGGCGCTCCGGAGCGGAACGTGGACGAACCTCACGCCCCTCGTACCCACGTCGCCCTCCCCCCGATCCACCCCCGCCGTCGCGAGCGTGACCCCAACGAACGCCTCGGGCAGCCTGGTCCTCCTGTTCGGCGGTGCGTCCGCCACCGGACTCCCGATCGCGGACACGTGGGTCTTCGGCGCCGGGTCGGTCGCCGTCACGGCGCCGAGCTTTCAGCCGCCGGCCACCGACGCGAACCGGTCGGTCCACCTAGCGGCCGCGGCGTACGGCGGTTCGGGTGGGTACACGTTCGCGTGGACGGGACTCCCGCCCGGATGCGATTCGATCAACGCTTCCGCCATCGATTGTCAGCCCACCTCCCCGGGCCTGTTTCCGATTAGCGTGGTCGTTCACGATGGAGTGGGCGACCCGCCGGCGAGCGCGACCGCGACCCTCGCGATCAATCCGGCCCCCACCATCGCCGGCCTGACCGCGTCACCGTTCACCGCGTACGCGGGAACCACGAACGTGAGCTTCGTCGCGACGGTGGCGGGGGGAACCGGCCACCTGACCTTCAGCTACGCCGGCCTGCCGCCCGGTTGCGCTCCCACCAATACGTCGAAGCTCCGTTGCACGCCGACGTCCGCGGGAACCTTTCCGGTGACCGTCTCGGTGGTCGACGAGGTGAACGCGTCGGCCCAGGCGACGGTGACGCTCTACGTTCGAAATCCGGGCGGCGCACCTTGGCTCACCGCCCCTCGGATCGCGGCGATCGCCGGGGTCGGCGTAGTCACCGCGGTTGTTCTCGGGCTCGTCGTACGACGGCGGCGTCGACGCCATCCCGTTTCCCCCCTCGCCGCGCGCGACTTCGCTGGGGATGCGCGGCACGACCCGTTCGTGTCGCGGTAGCCGCCGCACGAGGTACCCCGGGTACGCCGACGCCGACCCTGCGCGCCCAAACCGGGGCTACCGCGGAGGGCCTTCGGGCATCGGCGCATCCGATTCTGCCGCGGGGGCGGTAGGCCGACCGGGCCGGCGGCCCGCGAGCATCCACAAGACGATCCCGCCGCCGACCGCCAGGGCCCCGCCGTCGACGTAGTACACCCAGGGGAGCGCGGCCGGCCCGGAACCGTTGAGCTTGGAGGCGTTGAGGAGTCCTACCTTAACGATGTAGAGAAGGAGGGTAACACTCCCGTAGTCCCAGATGTGGACAATGAGCGGCTGCGGTGGCACGCTCGACGGAATCACGATCGTCTGGCAGAACGGCGAACTTTGCGTCGCCGGCACGGTGTTCGTGTTCTGCACGAAGTCGTTGAGGGGGTGGACGGTCTCCGCGTGGAGCGAAAACGTGCGGTTCACGATCGAGCCACCGAGGCACGAGGTGATGCCGCCCCCCGGCGCCACCTGGGCCGGGCCGATGCTGACCAGGTAGGCATACTGGGCCGGGTGGATGACCTGCGGGATCGTCGGGGACCACGAGCCGTTGAGGTGCGAGCCGTCCTGCGCCGTCAGCGTCCACTGCCACTGGGCCTCGAGCGTCAGCTGGCCGTACGGGAACGGCGTCATCAGCGCGGCCAGTTGCGTGTCGAACGTTGCGGTCTCGCCGGTCTGGAACGCTGACGCGTTGGTGAGGAGCTGGGGGCTGTTCGTAGCGTTCGGGTCGCTGAATCCGGTTCCGGAGAGCGTGACATTGCGCCCGACCTGGAAGAGGAAAAGGGGGCCTCCTTGCGTGGGAAAACTCGCGAGCGTACCGGGCACGCGTACCGGCACGGCCCCGATGCTGGGCGTATCGTTGACGATCGCGAGGCGGTACTCTACGGACAGGACCATCCCCGGTGTGATGGCGCCTTGCGGGGCCCGTGAATGGATCAGGATGTTGCCGTGGGGTGACGTGGTGACCTCCGGGGTCACCGCCGCGCGCAAGGGGGGAACCGGAGGGGCCAGCGGCGGATGGCCCGTCAGGATCGGGCCGCCGAAGCTCACACATAGGAGGACGATGGCCACCAGTCCACTGCGAGCAGCCATCACAGTCCTTCCCAAACCAAGTATGACAAAAGACCTCCCGCGCGAAGATGGACGGTCATCCCACGGACGCCCGATCCCCCCTGTCGGTACCACCCTCGCTCGCCACGATAGACCAAGAATGCGCTCGATACACATCCGAATGCGCAGTAACGGCGGGCACGAAACGATGCGCGGCGAATGAGGAGATATACGTATAGCCGTTTCGACCGCTCTATCGGCAAATCCTCCCACGCGTGAGATCGATTCCGCCACCGGGCATAGGTTTAAGACTGCGCAGGAATGGGACCCGACCTATCGCCCTCCGGGGCACCGGGAACTCGATGGAAACCGCCGTCGTCATTGGGCCCTCCCGGCGGGAAAGCCTCTCGGCGTCGCTCATCGCGGGTACCTTGGTCGTCCTGCTGCTCGTCGTGTCCGTGCCGGTCGCCGGGGGGACTACTCCCGCGCCGGCCGCGCCCCGAGCGGTGGGAGTGAGCGCACCGGTGGCCACAGCGGGGAGCGATCCAGTCGCGACCCAACCCCACCTTCTGCCCGCCCGGGGGTCGGCAAGCCCGGAGGTCCGCCCACTCGCTGGACCGACCGCCGGGGGCGGAGTTGGACCGAGTGGGTGTTACGGAGTCTGGCCGTCGACCGGAACCCCGACCTCGTACCTCCTCCCGTGCCGCGGGCACGACGAGGCCGGCCTCAGCTTCTACTCCAACGCGACCGGGAGCGGGGGCAACATCACGTGGAGCGTGACGCTCCCCACCGATGGCGGGCCGACGAAGAACCAATCAAATCTCTACTCCGACGTCTGGTTCGGGCTCCCGGTAACGGCCCCAACGGCCTGGATGTCGGCCTGTTTTCTCGAGGTGCAGCTCTACCCGGATTCCAGTTGGTACGTTCGGACTCCGCAGCACCCGAGCGCCACGAGCCCGGGCCAGTGGGTAGGCCAAGCGGTCGCCTGGCAGATCGATCGAACGACGGGGCGCGAAGATCCCTGCTTTTCGGAGCCGCTGTATCGGAACGGCGTTCCCGGTGCGGACTACCTCAATATGTCCCAGGGGGACCACCTGCGGATCCAGATGACCGGCTGGCCCGGCTCTCCGTACGGGGAAAATGTCAGCGTCGCGGACCTGACCAACGGCAACGCTTCGACGGTCCGATTGTTCAACTCGACCGGAGGCTACCCCCTCAACCCCGCGTATGCGCGAAGCGGTTTCGAGGACAGCTTGCTGTGGACGTCCGGAGGATCGCTGCCTGCCGTCATGGGTTTCGAGCTCGGGCACGCAGGCAACCCGTCGATCCCGTCCAACAGCAGCTTCCAGGGATGCAGCCCGGGAGTTCCGCCGTCGACGCCGCTCCTCCCGGCCGTCCCGTGCCCCGGCTACGATCCGGCCAGCTGGGCCAACGACACGCAGCAGCCGTGGCGGATCGGCGTCCCGACGTTCGGCACGAGCTCCGGACCGGTGGCCCCTTCGCAGGTCGCGTTCACGCAGGACCTCGGCGGTAGCCTCGCGATCACGACGCTGAGCAACGGCTCGTGCACGAGCCGGGTCGGTAGCTCGTTCTGCAGTTACCCGTGGTTCAGCTATGCGTGCCCGTCGGGCGCGTTCGAGTTCGGCGCGACGAACTACGCCGGCGTGACGACCGATTTCGGTCAGAGCCGGGAGTACTCCCAAACCCCGATCCTCAATTCCATCGGGACGTCGTACTATCCGGCGACCAACTTCTCAGTCCCAGCCTGTTCCGGGAACAACGCAACGCTCGGGCTGTCGACCAGCGGGGCCGCCGGGGGCGGCGTCTACTTCCTCTCCCAGGTCGTCGCGCCGCCGACGGGACAGACGGTGTCGTTCCCGTCCCTGGCCTTCGGAAGTTACTCCGTGCATGCTCTCGTCCCGGCCGGTCAGGCGTTCGTCGCGTGGACGGCCCAAGGGGCGGCGCGCGTGGAAGATCCGAACAGCGCGTGGACGACGGTCTCCCTCCAAGGAGACGGCTCGCTCTCGGCGTCGTTCGCCGCGAGCAGTTCATCGACCGTCGTGTGGTTCAACGGTACGGGTCCGGGTGGGGCGGTCGCCGTCTCGCCCGCCGTCGCCAACAAAAACCGCACGCCGATCGCGACCGTCGCGTCGGGAGCGTCGGTCGCCCTGACCGCCGGCCTCTACACGATCGAGGCGTATCCGCCGTCCGGTTGGAGCTTCACGGGTTGGGCGGTGATCGGCGCGGGGGGTCGGGTCGCGTCGGCCGAGGAACCCGCCACCTGGCTGACGGTGACCGGATCCACCCCGATCATCTCGGTCGCCGCAACCTACGCGCCCTCGCTCCTCGGGACCACGGTCATCGTGCGCGGGGTCGGGAACGGCACGCTCACCTTCAACGGAGCGCCGGTACCCTACTTCCCGTCCAATCACAGCTCCTACGGGGTCTACCATCCCTCGGTCGGTGCGTATCCGATCCGCGCCACCCCGGCGCCCGGCTGGACGTTCCTTGGCTGGAGCTCGGGTCCGAGCGGGGTCGAGACGGACTTCGGGCCTTGGGCCAACGTGACCGTGGAGAACGGAACGACGACCGTGATCGCGTCGCTCGGCGCGAAGGTCACTTTCCTCGTGACCCCGGCGACGGACGGCCTCGTTTCGCTGAGCGGTCGCCCCCCGGTCGGCAACGGGACGTCGTCGATCGAACCCCTGGGAATGTACTTCCTCAACGCGATCCCGTATGGGGGTCACGCGTTCAAGCGTTGGAACGTCAGCGACCCGAAGGCCGCCTGGGTCTACCGGCCCACCATGTCGCAGAGCCGGATGCAGCTCAACGCGTCGGTGACGATCACGGCGAGCTACGCGGTGCGGGGCCCCGTCAACCTCACGTTCCGCGTTACCCCGGTCGGCTGGGGAACGATCGCGTTCAATCTGATCAGCAGTTTCGCCGACGGCGGTCTCAACACGACCCTCACGAACGGGACCTATCTCATCACGGCGCTCGCCGGAGCCAAGTATCGGTTCACGAGCTGGAGCACGTCGGGGCCGGTCTCCGTCGCGGCCAACCAGATCACCGTGACCGGGGCCGGCGGGGTCGTGACGGCCCACTTTGTGCTTCGGCTCTACTCGGTGACGTTTGTGGCCACGTCATCGTCCCCGATCGTGGCGACGATCAACGGCGTCGCCGCGGCGAACGGGGAGACGGTCCATCTCCCGCGGGGGACGTTCAACATCTCCGCGGCGGCCGGGGTCAATACGACGTTCGTCGGATGGTCGAGCTCCCTTCCGGTCAGCTCGCCGCCCCCGTCGTCGTCCGCGGCGCGACTTACCGTCCAAGCCTCGGGCACGCTGACCGCGCTCTCCGTACCGTACGCGGTGGCGCCGATCTGGGCGTCGCGCACCGTGCTCGATGTGGGTAGCTCCGTGCAGCTGCGCGCTTCGGCCAACGGCACCGGACCGTTCGCCTTCGGATGGAGCGGTCTCCCGTCGGGATGCGTGTCGCCGAACGCCGCGACGGTCACGTGCTCGGCGACCCAGGTCGGCTCGTTGAGCGTCCGCGTCGCCGTGACCGGTCCCGCCGGTGTGCCGGTCCCCAGCCCGTCGTTGACGCTCCGGGTCGTCCCGTCGCCCTCGGTCGCCCAGTTCGTCGCCTCCCCTCCGCAGTTCGATCTCGGTGGATCGACCTCGTTCACCCTGAACGTGTCGGACGGCGTGGGACCGTTCTCCTACCGGTACGCCGGTCTCCCCGGGGGATGTGGTACGTCGAACACCACCGCGCTCGGCTGCACCCCCACGGCGAGCGGAGCCTTCGTCGTCGAGGCCCTCGCCACGGACGCGCTCGGCGAGAGCGCCTTCGCGAACGTCACGCTCGCCGTCGCCCTGGCGCCGAGCGTGACGTCGTTCGTCGCGACCCCCTCGACCGTGACGCAGGGGATCATCTCCGATCTGACGGTCACGGTCGGGGGGGGCACCGGGCCGTTCACCTACGTCTACGGTGGGCTACCCGCCGGTTGCGCCTCCTCGTCGACGGCGACCTTGACCTGCACGCCGGCCGCCGCCGGCGCCTTCAGCATCAACGTGACCGTGACCGACGCGGACGGGGCATCGGCTCCCGCGTCGCTCCTCCTGACGGTGAACCCTCCGCCGACCGTGCAGTCGTTCGGCGCCTCCCCCTCGACGGTGGGCTTCGGCTCGACGACGCAGTTTACGGTGGTGGCCTCCGGCGGTACGGCGCCGCTCGCGTACAGCTTCTCCGGGCTTCCCGCCGGGTGCGCGGTGACGAACCTCTCCAGCTGGAGCTGCACCCCCGGCCAATCGGGCAGCTTTGCGATCCGGGTGACCGTCGCCGATCGATTCGGGGTCGTCGCGACCGCGACGACGAATCTGACCGTGACGCCGTCCGGCGGGTCGGCGGGGCCGGGGCCCGGAATCCTTTCCTTCGGCGGGATCCCGTGGTGGCTCTGGGCGGTCGTCGTGGTGCTCGGAGTGCTCCTCCTGCTGGGTCTGGCCCTCCGGGTCCGACGTCGCAAAGAGGCCGGGCCCCGGCCCGGATCGTCGAACTTGCCCCCGCGCGAGTACGTTCCTCCCCCCGACGAGTTCGCTCCATGGACCGAGGACGCCCCGCCGCCCGACGAGTCTCCCTCCACCTGAGACCCACGGCGGTGCCCTCGAGTAGGTACCGCCCGGTTCCGTCCGGGCGACCGAGGGACGTGACAGGCTGATCTCGCCGAGATCCTTCGAAATTCATTACCGGTGGGTTGACCCGGAGGGCTCCGGCGCGGTGGGTTTTCGTACAGCGAATAAAAAATGGCGATTGAGTCTCGGCCGCCCGCGGAGTCGGAAGTTCCGGAAAAAATACCGCGCTGCAGCCGAGACCCCGGCGACGGCGTTACTTCTTTTTCTTCGCCTTTCCCTTCTTGGACTTCTTCGCCATGGAATCGACGGATGCGATTCTCCTACATCAATAAACCGCTCGCGAGCTCGACACGCGAACAAGCGTCGATTCGCGCGAGCGACGCGATGTCGTCACGGCTCGACGCTCTTCGGTTGCGCGTCGCCGGCGCGACGATTTCTGGTCGAGCGGGCGGTGCCGCCCCCGTCGAGGCTCCTCCAATCGGAGAATTGAACGAGGATCGTAGCGGTCAGTCGAGCTCGGCGAGGCTCACGTTGTACTCGGGTGAGAAATCCGCCGGATTCTCGATGAACGGCTGCTGATCGCGCGGGGCGGCGTACGGATACTCGGCGCTTTGCGCCGAGGAGAACGGAACCGGCGCCCTGTGGATCGAGAAGTCGAAGAACCCCACCGGCATCGTCGCGTTGCAGTCTCGGCTCGTGAGGCATCCCAGGCCGAATCTCCATTCTTGGAAGTGAAGGATCGAGTCGAAGCTCAACTGCCCGTTGCCGACGTAGCCGGCCGGCGTCCAGGGGGAGATCACGAGCAGCGGGACCCGGAACGAGAGGCCGTAGCCATCGACCTGGGGCGGGGCGACGTGATCGTAGAACCCACCGTAGTCGTCCCACGTGACGAAGATCGCCGTCGAGTTCCAGTACGACGATCGTTCGACGCCGTTCACGACCGACGCGAGGAAGTTCTCACCGAAGGTCAGGTTGTGGGGAGGATGGTCGGAAAGGTTCGCGGGCGGGATGATCCACGAGATGTTCGGGAGCGTGTGGTTGAGATCGGAAAAGAAGGTGGGGATAGGAGCGAAGTGTTGGGGATGGGCGTACGACTGGTGCTTCGCGGCCAGCGGATTCCAGATCCCGTACGCGCTCCCCGGGGTGTTGGTCACGGTACTGCTGATGGCGCTCGAGTAGTTTCGGAGGTTCCAATCATAGTAGGTCCACGTCACGTTCGTGTGGCGCGCGAGTTCCTGCTCGATCGTCGGCGTCGCGTTGGCCTGGTCGAGGTAGCGATGCTTCTGGAAGATGTTGAAGTTGTTGAGATTGCCCTTGTGGATGATCGCCGGAGTGTCGCCCGCGATGATGTACCAGTGGTTGGGCAAGCTGTAGGTGAGGGTCGACGAAAAGAAGTTGTCGCCGAGGCCGAACTTTTGCGCCATGTCCCAGTAGACCGGCAACACCGAGCCGTTGTAGGTCCCGAACGGTGTGCGGCCCATGTTCTCCGCGTGGTACCAGCCGTTCATGGAGCCGTTCGCGTACGCGGCGTGCGACGACGGCCAGTCGTGGGGAGGGCTCCCCGTCACGAGATTGGCGCTCGTGAAATTGTAGGGGCGAATGCATCCGTTCAACGGGTGGACCGGGTCCTTCGGCACGCAGGTTCCCGCCGGAATGCCGATCGAGGTGTTGGGGCAGACCGGTCCGGTGACCTGGCAGTATCGCCCGAAGTAGTTGTCGAACGCGTGAGTCTCCATGACCACGAAGATGATGTGATCGATGGCCGCAAACTTTCCGATTCCCGCCGACCCGACGCTCAGGGCGGTGGCATGATGGATCCCGTACCCGCCGAGCACCACGAACGTGGCTACGGCGACGCTGGCCGCGGTCCGGGCGATTCGTTGGCCTTGACGGTCCCGACCGGTGAGCAGTAGGGGGCCGCGGTCTGGCCCGGGGCTTGCGCACTCTACCACGAACCGCACCGCCCCGCTGGAATTAGGGGAGCATGGACCAAGGAGCCCGCCGGGGCCGTTTAGGCGTTCCCCGTGACGCCGGTCGCTCGCGGAGCCGACGGGGCATGGCTGACGGGGGATGCGGCGGCCGGCTCCTTCGTCGGGGCCAGCCATTTCAGCCGCTCGAGCTCCCGCAGGATGTACTCGGCGGCGTCGTCGGGGGAGCGGTCGACGGTCTCGACGATGATCTCCGGATGTTCTGGAGCCTCGTACGGGTCGTCGATACCGGTCATCTCGTGGATGAGACCTGCTCGGGCCTTCTTGTAGAGACCCTTCACGTCCCGCTCTTCGCAGACGTTCAACGGCGTCGTGACGTACACCTCGACAAACGCCCCGATGTCGGTCCGCGCTCGGGAGCGGGAGGTTGCGTACGGTGAGATCAACGCCACGATCGGGATGACCCCGTTACGCGCGAGAACCTTCGAGACGAAGGTGACCCGGGCGGCGTGCATCTCACGAGATTTTCGGTCGAAACCGAGATCCGCACTGAGTCCGGTGCGGACCTCGTCCCCGTCGAGGAGCTCCACGTTCCATCCCCGCGCCTTGAGCTTCGGCGTGAGCGCTTTCGCGATCGTCGTCTTTCCGGCGGAGGGAAGCCCCGTCAGCCATATGCAAAAGCCGTGGTGCGACATCGATCAAACCCTGTGCGTATGCGTACGCAGAAGGTCGAGGTAATGAAACCTTCGCTCCCCTGGACCACCGCTCCCGTTTCACCGCGCCGATCGGGCCGATGGGGAGGCCGGAGGACCGTTACGTCGGCTCCATCCGTTCGGCCAGGCGCCCCGGCGGGAGCAGACCCCGGAAAAGCTCGATGTAGGCCTCCCCGGTGTCCTGCCAAGTCCTCGGGCTCGAACGCGCGGGCGGCCGCTGGGCTAGGAGCAATTCCCCGATCGCCCGGGCGAGAGCGTCGGGGTCCCCCGGCGGCACCAGTCGGCCGTGGACTCCGTCGTTCGGCAGCGATTCGTCGGCGCCCGGGAGCGACGATCCGACGATCGGTACCCCGAGCGCTGCCGCCTCCTCGAGGGTCGTCGGAGTGCTTTCGAGCCGACCGGCCGACGCGCAAACCACCACGTCCGCCCCCCGGTAGAGGGCGGCGAGCTCCCCGTCGGGAACGAACCCGAGGAAGCGAACGACGTCGCCGAGCCCCAGTCTCGCGACTAGTTCCCGGAGTCGTGACTCCTCGGGTCCCCGGCCGGCCAGCAAGAGCTGCACCCCCGTTCCTTGGTTTCGCAAGTGGTCGACGGCCTCGAGCAGGACCGGGATCCCCTTGTACGGGACGAAGCGACCCACGAACAGGACGCGCTTCCCCGCAGATCCCTCCCGGTCCAACGGGACATTCGGAGCGGCCGGGGGGGCCGAGGGTCGATCGCTCAAACCGAAGCGTTGGGGGTCGATCCCCTTGGCGATCGTGTGAACCTTCCCGAGGTACTCGCGCAGTACCGGAGAGGTTTCCGCATAACCGCGGCTGTTCGAGACGATCGCCGCGGCTCGGCGCAGTGCGGGCCGGGCGGACCACGCTCGATACGCCGCCGTGACGATGTCCCCCGACCGTCGGCCGCTCGCCCCCGCGAAGTCCGCGTCCATGTGGTAGGTCAGGACCAGAGGGATCCCAGCTTCGTGCGCCCATTGCGCGACCCACCTCTCGACCAAAGGGAACGGCATGTGCACATGGACCAGGCTGGCGCTCCGGGCGAGTTCGCGGAGTCGCCGCTTCGCCGATCGAGTCGTGACGAGGGGCCGCTGGAAGATCTCGCGCGCCGGCACGCGCTCGACGGCGGCCTGGCCCGTTGGGACCACGCTCGACCCGGGTGACCACCGTACCGACGTCGTGACCACGCGCACCGGCCACACGGTGGCGACCCTCGCCGCCACCCGGTAGGCGTACTCCTCCGTTCCGCCCCGGTACGAGGGCGGCAGCGGGACGAACACGACGATCGGTTTCATCAACGTTCGGTGCGGGGACCCGGCCACGTGGCCGTGCTCGCGACGGCCGCGGCGGGCTTGGTCTCTACGAACCGCTCCAGGAACGTCCAGAGCTTCGGCATCGGCCGTCCCACCAGGCGCTCGAGGTGCCGCGCCACGAGCAGGTCCCCGGAATGGAGGCTTCGGGTCGCAAAGAGGGCGAACACGAAGACGATCGCCCCGACGAAATACATCGGGAATACGATCCAATAGTGCGGCTCCAAAAGGTCGACACCGATGAACAGCGGTAGCCCGATCCCCAGGGCGACCCCCATCGGGAGCAGCAGCGAGCGCTGGAACGGGGAGATGTGGTCCTCCCGGATCAGGGCGAGCAGCCCCACTCCGGGATAGACGACGCGGGCGACGGTCCAGGCGATGGCCGCCCCGAGGATCCCGTAGGTCGGGATCAGAGCGAAGCTCAGGGCGATGTTGGAGCTCGCGGCCACGGCGGCGGCAACGAGGAGGATCCGACCTTTCCCGAGTCCCGCCTGCGTGGCGTTGACCGGTCCGAACATCACGGAGATGATCGACCCCCACGTGAGGATCGCGAGCGCGGCGGCTCCCGGGACGAACGAGCTTCCGAACACCGCTCCCATCGACTGATCCGGAAGGAAGGCGAACAAAAGGAACAGCGGCACGGTGAAGACGAGCGTCCACCGCGTGGTCGTCACGTACGAACTTCGCAACGTGGCGTAGTCCCCCTCGCGGGCGAGGCGTGCTGCGACGGGGAGGTAGATGTAGGTCAGCGCCCCGCTTCCGATGATGAGAAGGCGGGCGAGCGTCGTCGCCGACGAGTACCACCCGACCACTTCGGAGGGCTTGTAGAGCCCGAGGATGATCGTGTCGACGTAAGTGGTGACGAAGGCGAGGGCGGTAACCCCCCAGAGCGAAACCGCGAGGCCCCAAAGGTTGTGGGGCGCCTTGACGCGCCGCACCGACGAGGCGGGGGGCAGCACCCGGGGAAGACGGCGGACGGTGTAGACCGCCAGTGCGCCGAAGGCGACCCCGTTCGCGACGGTGTAGGCGAGGATCGACCCAAAGAACGAGAGGTTGAGCACGAGGAACAGAAAGAGGAAGACGACGAACAGGCCGGGATTTACGACCTGATTGAACCAGGCGTTGGGGACGATGTTCTCGAAACCCTGGAAGATTGCCGCCAGGTAGAGCGACATCAGGGTGAAGCCGATCGTCACCGAGAACATCTGGAAGATCAGCGTGAGCTGCGGGTGGTTCGTGGTGTGGAAGAATGAGGAGAGCTCGCTCGCCGAGAAGAACACGGCCACCGAGGCGACGACGGAGCCCAAGCTGGTCCAGAAGAGGGAGGTCCGGATGATGCCCCAGCGCGTCGCCGGGTCGCGGTGCGACGCCAGCATCTGCGCCGTCGCTTGGTTGAGGCCCAGCATCGCGACGAGCGCGATCGCCTGTGTGAGCGCGAGGCCGATGCTGAAGTTCCCCCAGACCGCCGCACCGAAGATTCGAGCGACGGCGACGCGGCCGACGAAGGCGAAGACGAACAGCAGGATGGTGGTGACCACCATCACCGAGGCGCCTTTTCCGACGGCGCGGAGCGTGCGCGCCTCGTTGTCGTCGACCCCGTCCGTCATGCGGGAATCACAGTTGCGCGACCGTCAGGTACGGGCCTATAAGAACGTGTACGGATGCGCATGGACCGTCGGGGGGCGCGGACCATCATGGCGAGGCGGACTACGAACTCGACCGCACGGGCCAGGCCTGGACCCCGTCCATCACGAGCGTAAAGTCAACGACCTCGCCGCCCGAGTCATTGACCGCGCGGGCGACGTTCGCGCGTCGCTCGAAATCGCAGAACAAGAGGAGATAGCCCCCGCCGCCGGCTCCGACCAATTTCCCGCCCAAGGCCCCGGCGGCGCGGGCCTTGTCGTAGAACGCGTCGATCTGGGGGTTCGAGATGCCGGTCGTGAACTGCTTTTTCAGCTGCCAGCCCTGGTCGAGCAGTCGGCCCATCTCGTCCACGTTGCCCCGCAGGAGCTCGTTCTTCATGTCCACGGCGAGTTGTTTCGTCGCATCGAGCGCGGCGACGGTGTTCACCTCGCGGTCGGCGTAGCTCTTCTGCTGCCGCTCGATCAGGTCGTTCGAGTAGTGGCTCGTTCCGGTGTAGCACAGCAGGAGGCGGTACGCGAGCTCGTTGAGGACGTCGGACCCGATCTTGAGGGGGTTCACGATCGTCCGCCGCCCGTTGAACTCGATGAAATTGAATCCCCCGAAGACCGCGGCATACTGGTCCTGACGGCCGCCCTTGATCCCCAGCTCCTCCCGTTCGATCCGGTAGGCCAACTCCGCCATCTCGTACGGCGTCCAGGTTTCGCGGAGATAGCGCTGGAAGGCCCCCACGAGCGCGACCGACATCGTGGATGAGCTTCCGAGTCCCGTCCCCGGGGGAGCGTCCGAGTGGAGGAACAGCTCGAGCGAATCCCGGGGTCGCCCGTCTTCCCCGGTCGGGTACATCACGCGCAAGGCCGCCTTGACGAGGTCGAGTTCCCCGTTGTACACGAGGTCGTCCGGCTTGTCGTAGTGAACTTGTAGATTGTAGTCGAGCGAGTGAACGGAGGTCGCCCCCCGACCGTTGCGGTCGACCTTGAGCGTCGCGTAGGCGTACTTGTCGATGGTGCAGTTGAGTACGGCGCCCCCCTTCTCTTCGGGGTACGGCGAGACGTCGGTGCCGCCGCCTGCGAAGCTCACGCGGAGCGGAGCTCGTCCCCGGTAGATTTCCATGCGGCAGCTTGGTTGGCGCGGAAGTCGGTTAAGAGGTTTATCCCCGAGGGCTTGGCGTTCTCTCGAGGTGGGGGGTCCGATGACCGGTCGAGTGATTCGTGACGCCGGTGCGACCGGCGATGTCTAGGCCGGGGAAGCCAGTCGGACGCCGGAATACGGATGAAGGCGCAGGAGGTGCGTCCCCGCGACGATGGCCCAGAGGAGGATCGGGGCGATGATGACGCGCTCCATCCCTCCTGGACCGAGCCCCGGATAGATCCCCGCGAGGAAGAGCAGCAACGCGATCAACGTTACGACCCCCGAAAGGAACGTGTACCCTCGGAACCCCTCCCACCGCGTATCCCGCAGCATCGCGGGTCCGAGGGCGAGCAGCGCGATCGCCGACGCGATGAACGTGACGGCCGAGACGAGGCCGTGGATATTCGATCCCAGCTGCGGGGAACCTTCGGGGTACGTTCCCACGAGGAAGGCGCCGATCGAGGCGACCATCAGGAATCCGAGACCGACCCGGCCCGAGGTCCGGGTCGGGATCGCCGACCGGATCAGGATCGCGCCGACCACTCCGAGGATTCCCAGCACCCGGATCGAGTCGTCGAACAGCCACGCCCAGGGCGAGTGCGACCCTCCGAGGTCGCTCACGTAATTGCCAAAATCGGTGTAGCCCGGATACATCGCCTGCACGACGACCATGGCGAGCACGAACTGGAGCGATCCGATCAGGAGCGCGAACCCCCCGAACCGAGCGGCCCGGGGCACCATCGGGCCTAGGGACGTCACGGCGGGTGGACCCCGGTTCCGGCGCGAACGACGGGTCGCTCCGCTCGGGTCAACACGCGCGCCTCAATCTTGGCGCGCGTTCTTCTCGTACGAGGCGTCGCTCGTCCGCTTGAGGCGCGCCCCGTCGCGGTCGCAGACCGGTCGGGCGCTGGGTAGGACATCGATCACGTAGCCGCCCCCGCACTTGGGACATTCGTAGTACGGCATGGAGACGGTCCAGCGTCCTCGTGCATATATATAAACCGGGGGGAGGACGCCGAGAAGCCGTGATGGGGGGCGTCGTCGCCGCAAGGGGGGCACCGGCCGAGCACCGTCGCCGCGCCCGTGATCCCCGGCCCCGCCCCGACGCCACCGACAGGAGGGCGGAGCCCGTCGCGGGTGCCCGAACGTCCAGGGAACGATTCCGGCAACTGGACGAGTACCGAGTTCAGCGAGAATGGGCTCGCTACGAGGGAACGCCCACGCGGGATCTGTACCGGGTTCTTCGCCAACGATTCCTCGGTCGCCATCTTCAGCCCGGGCCGTTCCAATTGGAGATCGGCCCGGGTCCGGGCCGGTTCTCGCCCGCGCTCGGACGCGTCGGCGGCGCGGTCGTCTTGCTCGACCTCTCCCAACGCATGCTCGCCGAGGCGCGACGACACTTGCGCCGCATCCCGGAGCTCGCCGCCCGCCTGCATCCGGTGCTCGGCGACGGGCTCCATCCCCCCTTCCGAGAGCTCCGATTCAACTCGGTCGTCGTGTTGGGCAATGTCATCGGGTTCGGCTCGTCGGACGCGGAAGCGATCGTTCGTTCGGCCGCCGCGCAGGTCGCCCTCGCCGGCCATCTGCTGATCGAGATCGCTCCCGGGCCTGGAGAACGGTCCCGGTACCTGGCGCGTCTGCCCCCCGGAGCCGTGAGCCGGTTGCTGCGCTCACCGGTGACCTGGAGCACGAATCGGATCGCTCGAGAAGGGTTCCAACTCGCCGCGAGTTCGCGGGGGAGGAACTCGGCGTTTCGCCCGGTCGACGCACCCACGGCCGTGCGTTGGCTTGTTGAGGCCGGCTTGGAGATCGAGGAGACCGTGGCGGTGGCGCCCGCGATCGGGCAGGAGCCCGACCGGGTCGCCTCCGTCCGGGGGGACCCGATCGCCTGGCGCCACCTCCTGGAGGTCGAGGAGCGTCTTGGGGCCCGGCCGGAGCGCTGGACGAACGCCGCCGCGATCCTCGTTGCTGCACGCCGCGCACCGACCCCTACGTCGGCCGCCGACCGGACGTCGGCGAAGAACTAAGTAGCAGACGCTCGCCTATTTTGTTCGCTCGGGACGATCCCGTGGCACCTCGGTCGGGGGGACCGTGAATCGCAACGTCGCTTTGCCCACGCGCACTGGTGGCTCTCGTTCGGCGACACCCACGACGGCGGACCTCGAACAGGCGAAGGAGGATGCGCTCCTTCAACTCCAGATCGGACGAACGGCCCACTACTACACCGTCATCGTCGCGGCCGCCCTCCTCCTCGACGGATTCCTCGAACTTCTCCTGCCGACCGACTTCCTCGCGTCGACTCCGTTCCTCGGCAGCCGCTGGTTCCTCCTGCCGCCGGTCGTTGCCGGCGTCTACCTTTCGTTCTTCGGATTACGATCGAAATGGGACGCGTTCCAACTTTGGCCGTGGGAGCTCCACTTCACACTCACGATCGCTTCCGTGGGGACGAGCCTCGTGGCGGCCTTCCTGTACTTCGCGGTCATCTTCCACTTCGGGCCAACGGCCCACCTCCCGCTGTTGCCGTGGTTCTATCCCCTCGCGCTCGGGGTGATCTCGCTCCCCCTCGCGGCCTTGGCGATGACCTGGGGCGATTGGACCCGTCACAAGACGGGCGCGTTCGTCGCGGCCCTCCTTCCCGTACCGATCGCCTTCGCCCTCTACTACCCCGCGAACGCCACGACCGCGGCCAACGAGCTCGCGGTCACGCTGTTCGCGAGCGCGGTGCTGTTCCAGATGTCCGGCTCGTTCCTCCACCTGACGTCCTCCGGCACCGACGTGCAGGAGCGGCAGGTGATCAGTTCGGGTCAGAACCGTATCGTCCAGCTGGCTCAGTCCATCCAGGAGCAGCAGGCCGCGTTGCGGGCCCGGGAGGTCGCGCTCGGCAAGCTCCAGGCCGAGGTCGAGACCGCGGACGCAACGCTACGTCGCTCCGCCGAGGCGCTCGAAGACCAGCGGCAACGGGTCCTCGCGACCGAAGGGGAGATCGACCACCGGGACCAGGAGCTCGCGCAGCGGGAGCACGACTTCGAGGTCCGGACCGCCGAGACCAACGCCCTCGCCCTGACGCTCGAGAACCGGAAAGCGGAGATCGAGGTACGCGAGGAAGAGGTCGCGACCCGCCTTCCGCGGATCACCGATCGCGAGCAGAGGGCGGCGGCGAAGGAGGCCGCGGTCGCTCAGATCGAGGCGAAGCTCGCCGGACGGCAGGGGACCCTCGACGGGCGCGAGGGTCAGCTTAAGGAGCTGGAGGCCCGGCTCACCGGCCGCCAAGGTGAGCTCGACCAGAAGACGAGCGAATTGCTCCAGAAGGAGAGCGAGCTTCGCAGCAGCGCGGTCGCCGGGGTCGCGGTCGGAAACGCTCCGAGTCCGGGCGTCGACGCGGCCCGGCTCCGCGACATCGAGCAGCGCGAAGCGCAGCTCGGGAAGCTCAAGCTAGTCCTGGACGAGCAGAATGCCACGCTCGGCCGCAAGTCGCGGGACCTCGAACGACTGCTCCTTGAATCTCAACGGTCCGCCGGGGAGATCGCTCGACGCGAAGAAGCGATCACCGGCCGCCAGATCGCTCTCGAGCGACAGGAGGCGGACCTCCGCGACCGCGTCGAGGTCGGCACGGCGACGCGGGAGAAGTTCTCGACCGCGATGCGGGGTTTCGAAGAGCGGGCGAAGGAACTGGAGCGCCGCGATGCCGACCTCAGGGCCAAGACCGCGGAGATCGGCCGGCTCTCGATGGCCGCGAGCCAGAAGGAGGCCGCTGTTCGGACGCAGGAGGCGAAGGTGGCGGCCGACCGGAGCACCCTCGAAAAGTTCGAGCGGCAGGTGCGGGAACGCGAGATCGCTCTGGGTCAGCGCCCCCTCGGCTCCGGGGCGCCGAAGGCCGAGGACGGGGGACCCACGATGGCCGCCGGTCTTCGGCTCGGGGCCAGCGCGGGGTCCGATAGCCTGCTCCGCCCGCCGGTGACGCGACAGGCGGACCGCCTTCCGACCGGGACCTCCCGGCTCGACGACCTTCTCCTCGGGGGGTTCGCCCCCAAGACGCACCTCCTCGTCGTGGGTCCGCCGTTCACCGAAAAGGAGACGCTCCTCTACGCGTTCATCGCCGAAGGGCTCCGTCGCGGCGAACCGGTGATCATCGTCACCGCCGCTCAGCCGCCGGCCGAGGTCGAGCAGAAGATCGGTGTCCTCCTGCCCCAGTTCAAGGAGTTCGAGCAGCACGGCAAGGTCACTTGGATCGACGCTTCCAACCCGGCGGCCACGGCCGGGAAAGGTCAGACGCCGCCCGTGAAGGGTCCGTCCGACCACGCCGGCATGCTGAGCGCCCTCGTGACGTCGACGAACAAGGCGGCCGCCGCCGGCGGAAAGATGCTCCGCGTCGGGTTCCTCGGCCTCTCGGCGACCTTGGCGCACGCCGACGAGCGGGCGGGGCACGTCTTCGTCCAGAACCTCGTCGGGATCCTGAAGGCCCGCGACGCGCTCGCCGTGTACGCCGTCGACAAAGGGGCGATCAGCGAGGCCCAGATCCAAACCCTCCAGGCGCGCGTCGACGGCTCGATCGAGTGCAAGAACGAGCGGGGCCGGTCGTACTTGACGGTCCAGGGGCTGGGCGAAGTGGCGAGCCGCGAATGGATCGAGTTCCGTGCCACGCCCCGCGGTCTCGTCATCGGTTCCTTCTCGCTCGAGCGGATCCGCTAGGCCGACCGTGGGCCCCGATTCGAGCGTACCCGTCGCCTCGGCCGCGCCAGCCCCGACCGGAGGTGTCCTCATCCTCTGGTGGCGCCGCCGTTGGGAGGTCCGGGACCCGACCCCGCGCGACGCGGTCGTCACCGGGATCGTCTTCGGGGCGGTCATCCTGCTCTGGAGCGAGGGGTCCCTCCTCATCGAGCTCGCGTTCGGGGCCCACGCCCACTCGGGTTCGCCACCGCCGGGATCGTTCGCCCTACTCGACGGGCTCTGGCACCTGGCGACCGGACTCGTGGTGGCGCTCCCCGCGCGGCGTCGGACCCTCCTATGGGCCGCGCCCCTCTTCTCGCTCGGGTTGGATGTCGACCACGTCTTCGGCGCGTTCCTTCCCACGGTGCTTATCCGCCCCGCGCACGACGTGTTCCTGCTCGCGATCCTGGTCGTCGTGCTCCTGGTCGTCGAAGGACGATTCGCGGCCCTGGCGGCCCCCGCAGCCATCCTCGTCCACTTCGGGGTCGACGGGGGAGCCTTCCCGTTCTTCGCCCCGGCGTCGCTCCAGTACTACCCGCTCAGCTACGCCGAGCAGTTCGGGTTCATCGTTGTCGCGGTCCTGGTCATGTTCTTCTCCACGCGGCGGGTCTCCGAGCTCCGAGACCGGCGGACGATGATCCTGATGGGGATCGCGATCGCGGTCCTCGCGGGGATGCTTGCCCTGATCCCCGCCGGGTTCGCGACGTTCACGTCGAACTAGCGGCGCTCCGGGTCGGGAAGCGTCGCCGCCCGCTCAACTGTTGTCCACGTTGGTCGGGGCGACCGATTCTGGGCTCCACTCGGGTAGCCCTGGGGCGGCCTCCGCCTTCGAGGCGAGGAACGTCGGCAGCTTCCGGAGACTGCGGTAGAGCAAGAAGCCGACGATCGCTACGATCGTGATCGTGACCACGTCCGCCACGGCGGCGGAGAGGATCTTCAGTTTCACGAGCACGTTGTTGAGCCCGTACGCCACGAACAGCCCGTCGGCGGCCATGACGACCTGCCGGAAGAAGTCCCGAGAGAACCGGGTCAGGAGGAGCGCTCCGAGCGGCACCCCTATGAGGACGGGGATGAGGAGGGACGGGACCAGGGCGTTCGCGGAGGGCGTGAAGTAGCCGAGCGCGACGTAGCTGACGGCCGTGAACGACGCTTCCGCGGTCCGGATCTGGGACATCACACACCGGAACTGTTCCTTGCTCAGTCCCTGGTTCCGCCAGAAGAGGGCGAGCGGTGGGCCGGAGATCGTGGTCAGCGAGTAGAGGAAGCCGATGCCGCCGCCCACGACCGGTCCGGTGCGGCGCTCGCGCCGGATCGGCCGAGACCACCCGAGCAGTTGGAGGATGATCAGAGGGAGGAGCGCCGCATAGACGATGAACCGCACCGAGGTCGACGCGAGCACGTTCAGGAGGATCGAGCCGGTAACAACACCGGGGAGGAGCCCGATGATGACCGGCCAGGCGCGGGGCCACATGAGGCGGATGAACTGCCGCTCCCGCACGAGGAGCGTGACGTTGACGCCCAGCTCCACGACGACGAGCGCGGGGTTGAGGACTTTGCTCGTCGTGAAGAACAAGGCGATGGGGGTGACGGTCGACGAGAAGCCGTAGCCGATGGCGCCGTTGAGGACGGCGGCGAAGAACGCCAGGACCGCGATGGGGACGTTGAACGCCGGGAAGATCATGATCGGGTGTGCAACGTTGTGGGGAATTGACTACGTATCTAAACGTATCGTTCCGCGCGGCCACGGCGTGCTTAGGCACGCACTGCCGCACGCCGGGGCGGGAAGGCGATCGCTGCTTCGATGGCGTGCGCCGCGCGCGCGGCCGTCCGTCGCGCCTCGGCGATGGTGCGGCCCCGGGCCACCGTTACGCCGAGACGCCGGTCGGGGTACGCCTCGGGCTTGCCGAACAGGAAAACGCGCACGCCGCGCTCGGCGAGAGCTCGATCGAGTCCTCCCAACGTTGGGGACCAACCGACGGCTGACCCTAGGATGACGTGGGCGGCGGCGGGGACGACGGGTTCCGGTCCCTGGTACGGAAGTCCGAGCACCGCGCGCGCGTGCAACGCGAACTCGCTGTTCCACTGGCTCCCCAGCGTGACGAGCCCGGTATCGTGCGGACGCGGCGAAACTTCGCTGAAGTAGACGTTCTCGCCTTTCACGAAACATTCGACGCCGAAAACTCCGAACCCGCCCAGGAGGCCGGTGACCTTCCGCGCGACGTCGCCGAGCCCGTGGACCACGCGCGCGGGGAACCCCATGGGTTGCCAACTCTCGTGATAGACCGTCGATGGCCGGGCGTGGCCGACCGGGGCGAGGACCGTCGTTCCGGGCTTCCCGTTGGGCCGATAGTGGCGCACCGTGAGCAGGGTCACCTCGGTATCGAAGTCGATCGACTCCTCGATCATGACCCGCCGGTTGGGCACGCGCCCGTGCCGGGTCGCCTCCCGGTACGCCCGTTCGATGCCCCGGGCGCTACGGACCTGGGTCATCCCGTGGCCCGAGCTGCTCACGAGCGCCTTCACGAAGCACGGGTACCCGATCTCCCGCGCCGCCTTCCGCGCATCGTCGACGGAGTCGGCGAGCAGGTAGCGCGACGTGCGAACGTGACCGGTCTCGGCGGCGAGGCGACGGATCCGTTCCCGATTCATGGTGATCCTCGTCGCCGCGGCGTTGGGGACGACGGCGTAGCCGTCCTCCTGGAGCCGGACGAGCTCGGTCGTGTCGATCTGCTCGATCTCCGGGACGATCACGTCGGGTTGCTCGCGCTCGATCACCGCTCGCAGCGCCCGCCCGTCGGTCATGGCGACCACGTGGCTGCGGTGGGCGACGTGCATCGCGGGCGCGTTCGCGTACCGGTCGACCGCGATCACCTCGGCCCCGAGCCGGATCGCCTCGATGGCGACCTCGCGTCCGATCTCGCCGCTGCCGAGCAGGAGGAGCTTCGCGGCGTTCTGCCCGAGCGGGGTCCCGAGCGAGGAACGGAACCGAATCGACGGCGCCGGCGCGGTCCCGTCATCCGGCATCTTGTCTCCGTCGGTTCCTAGGATGGGGCGCTACTCTTCCCCCATCGCGCGGGGCCGGGGAATCGATTTCGGTTGGTCGGCGTCCGTCGGCATGCCGGTGATGCCCTCCATGATGTCACAGTCCTGCCAGTTGACGCCGACCGTGACCTTGGGGAAGGCGACTTTGAGCGTGTAGCTCGCGAGCTTCCCGACGACGAGCCCGGAAGCCCCCTCGACGAGATTCGGGTTCATGATGGAGAGATCGCGAGTAAGTATAACCCGGGTTTTGCCGAAGACGATGCGGCTCAATTCGCCTCGGTCCTTCATCGGTACCGCTCCGGCCGAGGAGCCGGAGCCGCGGATAAAACCTGTCGGGAGGGCGCGGCGAACGCCTATAAGTAAGGAGTCCGGTAACCGCCTCGCACCGGAGCGTCATGGTGGACACGGGTTCGAAGCCCGACAAAAGCGACAAGACCGTCCACCTGCGCGTCGACCCCAATGACGAAAACACCACCCTCGAAGACGTCCTCGCGAAGATCGGTGAGCTTCAGCGCAAGCACCCGGACCGGGAGGTCTTCTTCGACGGCGACGAGTATGCGATCTGCTCGCGACCGCGACGCCCTCGGGCCACCGTCGCCCACTAACGACGCCCCGCTCGGCGAGCAGCTGTTCCTGCTGAATCTGAAGGCCTACCCCGCGTGCCTCGGGGAGGCCGCGCTCAAGCTCGGGCGGCTCTTGGAGAAGGCGGCCGCTGAGACGGGCGTGCCGGTCGCGATCGCCCCGTCGGCCCCCGATCTCGGTCGGCTGGCGGTCACCTTGAACATTCCGGTCCTGGCCCAGCACGTTGACGCCGTGCTCGCGGGCGCCCGCACCGGGTACACGGTACCGGAGGCGGTCCAGGCCGCCGGGGGCCGGGGCTCCCTCCTGAATCATTCGGAACACCGGCTTACCCGTGCGGAGGTGGGTGAAGCCTCCCGCCGGCTCCAAGCTCTGGGGCTTGCCGACGTCGTTTGCGCGCAGGATCCGGAGGACGCCCGCCAGCTCGCGGTCGTCCTTCCCGCCTACCTCGCGGTCGAGCCGCCGGAACTCATTGGGGGTAACCGGTCGGTCTCGATGGCGAGACCGGAAGTGATCTCGGACAGCGTGGCCGCGGTCCAGACCGTCGCACCGCTCACTCGCGTGTTGTGTGGGGCGGGGGTCCACACAACCGAGGACGTGCGACGCGCGCTCGAACTCGGGAGCCATGGTGTTCTCGTAGCCAGCGCGGTGACCCGCGCCGCGGATCCGGCGCGGGCTATCGCGGCGCTCCTCGAAGGGTTCGGATGAGCCGGCTCCAGGGTGCGATCCTTCGATAACCTCGCTCTAACGTCGAACGAGTTTTTGAGCTTCTTTCGGCGACCGTGCGAGCCCCGCGCCGTTCGTTCGGGTACGGGCGCCCTTGCCTCCCCGTCGGGCGATTCGAAGGCAACAATGCGGCGTTCGGCCCCTACGTAGTGACACGCATTAGTGCGCATCCCTTATTGTCGCTTCACAGAGGATTGATATACCGGGGGCGAGCATTTCATTTCGCACCCCGCGAAACGGGGGGCACAGAGACCATGAACAACAAGCGAGAAATCCGGGTCCGGGTAGAGCCACTGACGCACGCGAAGACGTCGCCGCTCGCGACGCCCTGTCGGAAGTAGGCACGGGGTCGTTCGCCCCGCACCGATCCCGCCGGCTCGAGCCGACGTAGGACGTCCGTCCGTCGAGACGCGGCGTCCTCTCCCCTCCTGAACGCCGGCGGGTCCACCAGTAGGTGGATGAGACCGCCTGGGGTTGGGTGGACTTAGTGTTCAAACCGACGACGAAACGGTCGCTACGGCCGTTTCGACTCCCGAACGGTCAGATCCTTCTCGCCCGCGATGTCTTCGGCCTCGGGGTGACCCTCCGAGATGACCGGCCGGGAACGATCTGGAGCCTGCTGGGTCTTATGGACGGAACCCGCGACCTAACGGCTCTCGCACGCGACCTGCGTAAAGTCCACCCTCGTCTCGGCGTCCCCGCGGTACGCCGTGCGGTCGCCGAACTGCAGCGCCTCGGGGTGGTCGAACGACGCGACCGGGATTCCCCTTCCGTCCGCCTCTCGGAGAAGGAATCCGAACGGTACTCCCGAAATCTCGACTTCTTCTCGCTGGTGACCCTCGGGACTCCGCGGACCGCCGCCAGCCTTCAGCGGCAGCTCCGGGCGGCCCGCGTGACGATCCTCGGCGTGGGGGCGATCGGAGGCGCCACGGCAGAGAGTCTGGCCGCGGCTGGGGTAGGGCGCATGCGCCTCATCGACCCGGACCGGGTCGAGACGTCGAACCTCAACCGGCAGCTCCTCTACGGGTCGACGGACGTCGGACGATCCAAGGTGGAGGTCGCCGCCGAACACCTACGGGACCTCAATCCCCATCTGCGCGTCACGGCGGAGAAGCTCCGGGTGGACGCGCCGGGCGACCTGCCGGCACTGCTGGAGGACTGCGACCTCTTCGTGCTCGGGGCGGACCGCCCTCATGAGATCCTCCTGTGGACGAACGACGCGGCCGTGGCGAGTCGGACCCCGTGGCTCGAGAACAGCTACTCCGGCCCCCGCTGCGCGATCGCCCTCTTCGTTCCGGGCCGTACCCCGTGCCTGAGGTGCCTCCAGCACCAGCTCGCGAACCGCCAGAGGTCGGAAGGGACGTTCACCGGCGCGAACCTGTTCGCCGACGACACGGACAACGCCGTCATCGCCCCGACGGCGGGGATCGCCGGGCACTACGGCGCGCTGCGGGCCCTCTACTTCCTCACCGGCCTTCGCCGGGAAGAGGAGGGTTGGCTCCTCCACCTGAACCTCTGGCGACTCGACGACGTGCGGGTGGTCCGAACGAGGTTCTGGAAAGCCTGCCCGACGTGCGGATCGGCCGGACTCCGGCCCTGGTCCGCGGCCCGACGGTAGATCGCACCGGCCCGTTCCGCCCCAGCGATGGTTCCATGCCCGAGGACGGACCGTAGTTCGCCCGTGGCCTCGTCCGAACTTGGGCCGGCGGGATCTCGCGGGGCACTCGGGTCCGCGACCTCGCTGCGTTCGAACCGACCGTTCGGGTTGTATGTCAGCGGCAACACGGCGAGCTGGGCGGGTCTCGGCGTCGCGGACGTCCTGCTGCTCTGGCTTGTCTTCTCGGAAACCGGCTCGACGATCGCGGTCGCCGCGGTCGGGCTCGCCCAGGCGGTACCCCCGATCGGGGTCGGCTTCTTTGCGGGGGTGCTCGCCGACCGGTACAGCCGTCGGCGGCTCCTGCTGCTG
>JAKIWS010000014.1 GCA_022749895.1 Thermoplasmata archaeon | reverse complement strand
GGGTTCGGGGGGTGGGCGGCCTTGGGCCCGCCCCGCGGCGACCGGCCTAGTGGATGGTGATCGAGTGGAAGAACACCCCATTGCCGCCGGTTTGGAAGTCGAGATGCGATTTCGCGGTCGCCGTCGGCCACCCGCTGGCGTACGCCGTGGTGAACGTGCTTCCGTACCAGTAGAGCACGTACGTGTGCGAGCTGTCGAGCGTCCCGTTGATCCAGAACACCACCGGGATCGGTCCGGTCGTGGGGACGGCGTAGCTGTGGTGGAGCGAGTACGTGGTCGAGTTGTAGCTGAAGCACGTTCCGCCGTACGACGGGCTATAGCAGCCGTAGTAGGTGCTCACCGAGTTCTCCGCGGTGAGGGCGAACGGCGGCAGGTTATGGGGGCTCGCGAGCGAGCTGAAGTTGGTCGTGTCGAACAGGTAGAACGGCCCCTGGAAGCCGACCGAAGCGCTCGCCGTGCAGTAGCCGCTCGTGAACGTCCCGTACGAGGAGGTCGTCGTCGTGGTCGGGCACGGGCCGGCAAAGGAGATCGCGGCGGACGCGTTGAACGAGTAGGCGGCGTTGATCTTGATCGAGTGGGGCCCGCTCGCTGCGATCGGGATCGCCCAGGCGATGGTCAGCGAGTTGTAGACGTAGCCGTAGCCGCTCCCCGGGCTGCAACCGGTGCTCGCCCTCGTCCATTCGCGGGCCAACCCGACGCCGTTCGCGTTCGAGAACTGGGGCGGGTCGGGTTCCTTCGCGGCGGCGCATCCCGACGAGGCGACGAACTGCGACGTGGTCACCGTCGCGTGGAACGGCGGAGCGAGCTTGACCGCGGTGAGAGCGGGGCTGCCGGCGGCGGCGGGGGCCAGCAGCATCAGCACCGCCAGGCCGACCGAAGCCCCGGCGGAGCTCAGCGCCGCGAGTCGGAGCCGAGGCAACCGTTCGATTCGATGACGAGGTCCGGATCTCTTGGTCTCCATGTTTTCCTTCATCCGCCTCCCTTCGAAGCGCTGCCGCGAGGCAGTCGACGCCGGGGGTGGAAAACAAGGATGGGAGACGCCCGGCCCAAGGTCCGACCGCGGAGGGGGCCGACGATCACACGCGGTGGGAGCCGGCGGGGGTAGATACTCGCTTGTGTCCCCCACGTGTCCCCACAGTGCGTCCGGAAGGGGCTGATTCAGCCGGTAGGCGCGCCGTCGGGGTGGAGCGCGCGCCGTTGATCCGAACGCTGGGGGCAACCAATCGACCACGCGAGGATCGCCAAGATTCCGCCGAGCGTGGGGGCGACAAAGTACAGCCAAAGATTCGTGTACGTCCCGGAGAGGATCGCGGGGGCCAACGTTCGGGCGGGGTTCAACGAACTTCGGCTCCAAGGTCCGATGACGTACGTGGAGAGGGCCACGACGGCCCCGGGGAGGAGAAGCTTCCACCGCCCGCGGCCCGCCCCATGTTCCATCAGGAAGAGGACCACGAGTACAAGGAGCAAGGTGAAGCCCAGTTCCGCGACGAACGCGCGGACCAGGCCACCGATCGGAACCGTAGATCCCAGGCGGTCCGCCCTTCCGAGCGTGACGAGCACGAGCGCGCTCCCGAGGAGGGCTCCTCCGAACTGGGCGAGGGCGTAGCCGATCCCGTGGAGAATCGAGAGCCTCCGTCGGGCGACGGCGGCGAGCGTGACCACGGGGTTGAGGTGGGCCCCCGAGATCGAGGCGAACAACGCGACGGGGCCCGTCACCGCTAGGAACCACGCCAACGGGAGCGCCCAGGCTCGCAAGGTCGCTTGACCGGCCGTCGCCACCATGGCGCCGGTGCCGACCCCGACCAAGATCGCGGTCCCCACGGCCTCCGCGAGGAGGCGTTGGGGGAGCGGACGACTCACGGGGCGGTCGCTGGGCGACGGGCCGCGGTTCGGAGGTCGTCGAGCTCGATCTCCCTCCGGAGCCCGTCGATGCGGAGCTGAAGCTGGTCGCGGACGCCGCGGAATCCGGCGTCGTCGAGGTTCGCCGGATCCGGCAGTCCCCAATCGCGTACCTCGAGCGTCTTGAGGCGCGCCGGGCAGCTCGCGTCGTCGAGGCAGCCCATCGTCACGCGGATCGCCGCGCGTTCCATGGCTTCCGCGCTCACCATCTGAGGGGGATGAGGGGGGAGCTCCAGCCCGATCTCCTGCAGCATACGTCCCGTCCGGTCATGGGGTTGCGAGGCCGGTCGGACGCCCCCGGATTCCGCCCGCCATCCGGGCGGCGGGGCGTGGTTGAAGATCGCTTCCGCGATCAAGGAGCGGCCGGCGTTCCCCACGCAGATGAAGAGGACCGTCCTCGGACGATCGTTGAGCCCGGACATGGGCCGCTCTAGGCGTGCAGGATCTCGGTCAGCATCGGTCCGTAGGCGGTCCGGATCGCCTCCGCAAGTGAATCGACCTTGAGCAGGGTCAGGCAGCAGACCTCGTCCCCCTTTTTCCAGGTGACGACTGCGAGCTTGTCGTCGGGCTTGATGCCGGCCTTCTCCCGGATCTCTTTTGGGAGGACCATCTGGCCGCGTCCGTCGACCCCGACCACGGCCTCGACTTCGCAGCAGCCGACGGCGGGCATCCCGCAGCAGCTGATCCCACCGCCGCAGCAGTCCTCCCCGCAACAGGCTCCGCTTTCGGTGGCGCCCAACTTCTTCGCCGCGCTCTTTGCTTTCGGCATGGTGACCGAACTCCTCAGAGCATCAGACTATTTAGCTCTAGTTGATTTATCTGATTATTCTGATTTTACCGTCTCTCATCATTTCGGCCCGCGGGGGGGTCGGCCCGCCGGCTCACCCCGGTTCAGCGCCGGAGGGGGCCGCCGTGGGATCCGACGGCACGAACCGGGGAGGCTGCCGCCCATCAATATCCTGGAAGTTGTAGATCCGAGCGAGATCGCCGACGTACAGGACCGAACCGGCAAATCGGGAAACGTTGGAGTCGGCCACCAGCGCGGCGACCGCCCGCCCGAGGTACGTGGGGGATTCCGTCGGCGCGAGGTCGAACGGTTGGGCCGCGTGGGCGGCCATGACGCGTTCGGTCCGAATGAACCCCGGCGCGACCGCGACGGCCGTTACGCCCGTTGGCCGAAGTTCGGCCGCCATCCCCTGCGTCATCCGGACGAGGGCGCTCTTGGCGACATCGTAGTAGAGATTCCCCAAGTAGGCCCCGTCGAGCCACGCCACCGTGTTGGCGATCAACCCCTGCTTCCGTTCGATCATCATCGGGGCGATCCTCGCCGAGGTGAGAAGCGTCGAGCGGACCCCGGCGACGAACATCCCGTCCCAGTGCTGCGCGGGTTGCTCCCAGAACGAACGCCCGAACGTCGACACGTCGTGGTGTTCGTAGCCGCCCCACGCGTTGTTCACCAGGAGGTCCAGGTGACCCGCCTCGTTCCGAAGACGCCAGGCGAGGGCGTCGATCTCCTCGAGGCGCGTGTGGTCACAGTGAACGATGATCCCTTGACCCCCGGCGGCGTCGACCGCTTCCGCCGTCTCTTCAAGCGTTCCGGGCACACCCTCCGGGCTTGGGGCGGTCCGAAGGCTCCGCCCGGTGATGTAGACGGTCCAGCCGGAGCGGCCGAGCTCGGTCGCGATCGCCTTCCCGGCGCCGCGCGACGCCCCCGTCACGAGCGCGACGTTGGGCATGGGTACCAACGGGTACCTCCTCAGACAAATATTCGCTGGCGGTGCGGCGGCGATGTCACCGACCGAGCGGTTGGGCGAGTTCGACCTCACCGCGGGGCTCCGTTCCACGGTCCGCCTCAACAACGGCGTCCGGATGCCGGTCCTCGGCCTGGGGGTGTGGAAGACGCCGCCCGGCCGCGTCACCCAGGACGCCGTCGCCCGGGCGCTGGAGGTCGGCTACCGGCTCATCGACACGGCGAAACTGTACGGCAACGAGAAGGACGTGGGCGCCGCGATCCGAGCCTCTGGCATCCCGCGGGACGAGATCTTCGTCACGACGAAGGTCTGGAACGACGATCAGGGGTACGAGCCCACCCTCGCCGCCTTCGACCGAAGCCAGAAGGACCTCGGGGTGGGCGAGATCGACCTGTACCTCCTGCATTGGCCCGTGCCGAGGCGCCGTCTCGATAGCTGGCGCGCGTTGGAGCATCTCCTGGGGGAGGGGCGCTGTCGCGCCATCGGGGTCAGCAATTTCTCGGTCCAACATCTGGACGAGCTCGCGGCCCACAGCTCAACGGTCCCCGCGGTCAACCAGGTCGAGTTCAGTCCGTTCCTCTTCCAACGCGAGCTGCTCGAGCACGGCCGGGCGCACGGCATCCAGCTCGAAGCGTATGCCCCGTTGACCCGGGGTCAGCGCCTCATGGATCCGGCGATCATGAAGGTCGGCCGCGACCGGGGAAAAACTCCGGCGCAGGTTGTCCTACGGTGGGCGCTCCAGCACCAAGCCATCGTGATCCCGAAGACCGTGCACGTCGAACGGATGCGCGAGAACGCCGGCGTGTTCGACTTCACCTTAAGCCCCGCGGAGATGACGACCCTGGACCGACTCAACGGCGGCTATCACACCGCGTGGGATCCGGCCGGCGTCACCTGACGGGCGAAGCGAGGTCCATCCGCGGGAGGAGTCGGCGGACCCCCCCGGCCCGGTCGATCCAGGCGAGCAGCTCGATCCACGTCCCGTTGGGGTCCCGCACGAACACGTACCGCACCCTTCCCTCCACGAAATCCGCGACCACTCTCGCACCGGAGCGGTGCAGCCGCGGAAGCAAGGTGGGGAGGTCGGGAACGCCGAAGATCAGGGCGTGCTCCGCTCCGGTCGCCGGCCGGAACGGCCGGTAGAGCGGAGACCGACGGGAGAGATGGAAAAGTTCGAGGAGCTGACCCGTGAGCGGGTCCCGCATCCAGATGATCCGGGTCCCGTCCGGCATCCGGTGCCGGGCCGCGACCTCGAGACCCAGGAGCCGGTAAAATCGGACGCTCCGAGCGAGGTCCGCCACGCGGACGTCGGAGCCGATGAAGTGGGGAGTGGCCCGGCGCACGGGAGCGTCATCCGGCCGCGGGATTAATGGACTCGGAGGCGGGGATGGTACGAGGCCAACTCCCTCGAGACCCCCGTTCCGACGGCCCCGAGCGCTTCTCGCTCCGCGACCGTCGGCGGTCAGGGCAAGTTTGAAAGCCGACCGGGCAACAGGGGTGCCCCATGGCCCCCCACCCGGCCCCCAAGGGCCTTAGGCCACCCGCACCGTTTCGGATCGCGCGGCGGCTCAAGCCCGGCCGCTACCCGTTGCTCCGCGTCTTTCCGGGATTGAACCGTGTCCACGCCTTCCGCGGGTACCCCTGCGCGCCGACGGCGCGGCGGAACCTCGCCCGCCGTTCGTTCGTCGAGATCGTCAACCGGAAGGGCGAGTGGATGTACGTCGCCCCCCACGAGATTCCGCCGGACGCGGACAAGCGGTGGAAGCCGATCGTCACCGCGGACGACTGCGTTGTCGTCAGCAACTACCATCTTACGCGCAGCCCGGCCGTCGTCTTGTACATGGATATCTTGCACGAGCTGTACCACGTCGTGCAGCGCCAAGCCGGCCGCGAACTGTGGGACGACGACTACGATTACGTCGACCGACCGACGGAGGTCGAGGCGTACCGGTTCGCCGTCGAGGAGGCACGACGGCTGAACGCCCCCGATTCCTTCCTGCGCGAGTACCTTCGGGTCGAATGGGTCTCGGAGCGGCACCACCGTCGCCTCCTCAAGAACCTCGGAGTTTCCCTCAAGGACCCCACTCCCACCCGGCCCCGCGCATGACCCCCGAGGACGACCCCCCGACCTACGCGGTTCGCCTGCTCGAACGACACGAGGTCGCCGAGCGGACGTTCGCCTTCCATTTCGAGAAACCCGCCGGCTACCGCTTCGTTCCCGGCCAGTTCAACGACCTCACGATCCCCAGCCCCGCGGGGACCGACGGCAGTGCGAACACCCATGCGTTCTCGATCGCGAGCGCGCCGCACGAGCCGTTCCTGATGGTGGCCACCCGGATCCGCGACACCGCGTTCAAGCGGAATCTGATGTCGCTTCCTCTCGGGTCGGAAGTGACCATCAAGGGACCCTTCGGAGATTTCGTTCTCGACAGGGACGGGTCCCGGCCGGTCGTGATCCTCACGGGAGGGGTCGGCATCACGCCGTTCCGGAGCATGATCGTCGATTGGGTGCATCACTGGGAGCACCTGAGGTCCCCCAAGAGGATCTGGCTGTTCTACTCGAACCGGCGGCCGGAGGACGCGGTGTTTCTGGGGGAGCTCGAAAAGCTCGTGGGAACCCACCGGACGGTGACGAGCGGCATCGGGTCTCTCCCGGAATTCCAGTTGGTGGCGACGATGACCGACATGGCGGAGTCGGGTCGACCTTGGCACGGCGAAGTGGGGAAGATCGACGCAGAGATGATCGCGCGTCATGCCCCATCGAAGGAGGCTCCGATCTACTACGTCGCGGGGCCGCCGGCGATGGTGAACGGTCTCCACGAGGTTCTCGTACGAACCGGCGTAAGCGAGTCCTCCATTCGCACCGAGCAATTCGACGGGTACTGAGCCGGTCCCGACTCGGCGGACCCGGTCGTCGGGTGCGCGTCCGGCATAGAACGGAAACTACTAGTGCCGCGACGGAGCTAAGGCGAGCAAGGCGCCGGGCGGGACGGGTCGGGCCGTCCGGCGAATGGTTGCATGGTCGATAGCTTGAGCCTTTGCGTCAACACGCAGACGCCGCTCGTCCAGGTCATCGGGACGCGGCCGGGCGGGGTGACGCGCCGTTCCGTGGCCGCGACGGTCCGGCTCTCGCGGCTCGTGGAGGGGACGGATTACCGCCTCTCTCCCGGCGGAGTTACCCGCATGATCGCCCCCCTCGTTCGGCGGCTCCAGTCGGACGGCGTGTTGGACGAGGTCCATTGGGTCGCCCTCAACCCCTCTGGACCTCGCACCATCGATGCCGACGGTTTCACGTTGCACAACGTCGCCCTGGACCCGGATCGGATGGCGAGCTACGGCCACGTCAAGGAGGCGATCTGGGGGGCGGTCCATGGGCTGGACGGGCGCGGGGGCGACCAGGAACTCCTCTGGACGGACCAGTACAGCGAGTACGCCTACTACAACCGGGCCAGCGCCGAGGTCATCCAGCAACTCGACCGGCGGTACGATTTCGACGCCTTCTACGTCCACGACTTCCAGCAGCTGGCCGTCGGCCACATGCTGAACACGCTCAAGCCGAAGATCTTCCGCTGGCACATCCCGTTCGACGCGACGATGATCCCGGAGGAGTGGCGGCTGTGGATGGCCGCCTACTTCAACAGCTACGACGTGGTCGTGGTCAGCGCCCGCCGCTACCGAGCGGCGCTGAAGGCGTTCGGCCACACCGGGACGGTGAAACAGCTCTATCCGTACGTCGACCCGGCGGAGTTCTCCCGACCCCCGCGCGACGAGGTCGCCGCGACGCTCCGCGCGCGAGGACTCCACGACGAGGAGATCATCCTCGTCGTCGGACGCATGGACCCGATGAAGGGACAGGACCGGGCGATCCGCGCCTTCGGCTCGCTCGCGAAGGAGTTCCCCGACGCCCGGCTCGTGCTCGTGGGCAACGGAAGTTTCTCCGGCTCCCGGGGTGGCCCCGGTCTCTCCAAGGGGGCGCGATGGCGGAGCCACCTCGAGGCGCTCGTAAAGAAACTGGGGCTCGGACGACGGGTCATCTTCACCGGCCACCTTCCCCAGCGCGAGCTCGACTGCTTCTACGAGGCCGCCCGTTTCACCGTGCTGCCTTCCGTGCAGGAGGGCTTCGGACTCGTGGTCGTCGAGAGCTGGCTCCACCGCAAGCCGACGATCGTCACCTGCCGCGCCGGGATCGCCGAGCTGGTTCACGACGGCCGCAACGGACTCTTGGTCGACCCCGACCAGCCGAAGAAGCTCGCGGAAAAGATGCACCGCCTCCTGGCCGACGACGGGGAACTCGGCCGTCGCCTCGGAAGGGAAGGCTACAAGGCGTCGAAGAGGTGTACCGTCGATGCCGCGGCCCCGGCCGAGGCGAAGCTGCTGCGCGAAGTTACCGGAGGCTAGGCGATGGCGCTCAACCCGATCCTGATCACGCTCCTCACCTTCGGCATCCTCGTCGCGCTGACGTTTCTCGTAGGACGGCTGGCAAAGCTCCTGGCCGTTCGGGCGATGGGCTTGAGCCGCCCGCAGGTGGCGGCGAGCGTCGGCGTGCTCGCGTCCGCGGTCGTCTACCTGATCGGCGGCGTCATCGCCATTCAGGAGCTCGGCATTTCGCCGGACATCCTGTTCATCGTTGTCGCCCTCCTCGGTGCGGCGGCATTGATCGGACTGCGCGAGCAGCTGGAGAACTACGGCGGGAAGTACTTCTCTGATGTCTACAGCCCGTTCAAGCTCGGGGACTCGATCACGATCGGCGGGCACGCGGGGAAGGTCATCGAGATCAACGCGATGACGACGGTGCTCCTCTCCGACGATGACCACCTGATCGCGATCCCGAATTCCATGTTCATGAAGGAGGTCGTCGTGAACACGACGCCCCAGGCGTGGAAGGAGGTCGCGATCCCGATCTCGATCGGGGCGAACGTCGACCTCGCCGCCTTCGAGGCGACGGTGTTCCGGAGCCTGGCTAAGCTCCGCTCGCGGCTCGACCGCCGGTTCCCTCCGGTGATCACGACCCGTTCGCGCAGCGCCCTTTCGACCGACCTGACCGTGACCGTGATGATCCGGCGGCCCGAGGACCGGGACGTCATCATCACCGAGGTCCAGAAGCGGATCACCGAGTCGCGCGGCAAGCCCGTGCCGGTCCCCGCCACCGCCGAGAAGGCCCCCACGACCCCGCCGACCGCCGGGTCGAGCGCGTCTCCGGGGCGCTAGTCGCCGGTCAGACGATCACGCCGTCGTGGAGGAGCAGCCGGTCGTCCACACGGACATCGGCCCCGTCGAGACAGAGGTAGCCGTGGAAGCTGGGGCTATGGGTCGCCCCGTCGAGGAACGTGTTCTTCCCGATCTGGAGCGTGATGCGGCCGAGGCACTGGTCTTCCATGTTCGGCAACCGTTGTATGAGGGGATTCAAGCCGACACTGAGGACCCCCGGACGTTCCTTACCGGGTCCGAGGCGACGATAAAGCGCCCCGAACTCCTCCCCGCCGCTCGCGTACGTGAACCGGACTAGCTTTCCGTCCTTGAACACCCAACGACCGCCCTTCGCGGGGGGGATCGTCCCCGCCTCCATCCCCGACGCGGCGGAGGAGCTCGTGACGTTGGCGAAGAACTCACCTTCGGCGTACTGCTCGTCGAGCGCCACGTTGACCCAACCGGAGGGGAGCGGTTCGAAGACGTCGCCATGTCGGACGTCGTTCTGGTCGATGACACCATCGTGGACGCGGGGACGCCGAGCTTTCAGGCGTAACTCGAGGGACGTGCCGTTCGGGTGGTTGATGCGGACCGTTCGGCCGCGTTGCAACCGCCGCGCCACGGCGCTGCCCGACCGCTTCATCGCGAGGGGGTCGGTCAGGATTGCCTGGACCATCTCCTGCTTCCAGGCGTCGACGTCGATCCCGTGACGATGTGCCTCCGCGGCGTTGATACGACCCAGGGCGATCCGGACGCCGCGCACGCCGGATTTCTCCACGATCCGGAACCACTCGTCCTCGTACGCCGTGATGGCCCGGAGCTTCGCGGGGGAGAGGGCCTCCTCGCGCGCAGTGTCCGAGGGTCCCCAGAGGAACACGTACCCGTTCGTCTGGCGCAGCGCCGCCCACTCATGGCTTCCTACCCGGCCCAAGTTCGCGGGTGGGAGCTTCTGAACGGCCTCCCAGAACGACTCCTCGTCGCGGTAGAGGAGCATGGGCCGAAGCTGACGGGCGAATCCCTCGAGAACGAAGACGTTGGCCAGCGCGAGGCCCTCGGTCCAACTTTCGACCGTCAGGTTCTCGCCGCGACGTAGCAAAAGGTTCCGTTCCAGCACGCTCCGCGCGATGGCGGTCATCGTCTTCGGGGGGAGGAACGGGGGCATCGGGAACCTCGTAGGGGAGAAGAGTATTAAGACAGTGGCGAATTTAGATTACTAATCGGCAATCATGCCAGGCGGTGGAGGAACGTGAGACTCCACAAGGTGATCAACCGCGTCGTTCGGGGAACGGTCTACTACCGATGGGTCCTCACGATCCCTCCCCGCGAAGTCCGCAGTCTCGGGTGGGTGGCGGGCCAGCAGCTGGAGTCGTTCGCGCGCGGTAGCATCCTGACCCTCCAGCCCACCCGATATCCCGTCGCTCGCCGACCGCGGGGGTCGAGGGACACGCTCCGGGAAGAGGTCGTCGCGAGGACCCGACACAGGTTCGATGAGATCGACCCGAAGTCCTAGGCCCTCGAGCGAGGTGCGACACACGGCGCCGGGGGGACGCCTCCGAGATCCGCGTGGGAAGCAACGTAGAGCATCGTCCCGGTCTTATCGAAGGCGAAACCGGGGACCTTCTCGGTGGCCGAGGACCGTGAACGGTCCCTCGTCTTGGCCCGTAGCCACCCCCCTCCGAGCCTGCGAAGGAACCGGCGGCCGGGTCGATCGGCGGGAGCGGTTCTTGGGACCTCGAGATACCCAGCTCGAACTTCGACGAGAATCGCCTCGGACGGCTCCGAGGAGTACCGACCAGCGATCTGGGCAAGTTCGGGGGAAAGCACGGTAGGGCGCGCAGTGGCGGACATAGTTCCACCACTCGCTTTCGCCTACATAAATGACTCTTCATTTAGAATTCTAAACACGCCAACTACACAAGTAATTAGAATTCTAATTTCATACCAGGTGCCATGGGTGCCCGGTCGAGGAGTTCAGGGGGGTGGACGTCGCCGGTCGTCGATCGCGGCCGCGACGGACCCGACGTACGAAGTGAGATACGCCCTCGATGCTTCGCCCTTTCGCGCGGGATGACAGCCACTCTCGTTCCTGGCGTCACCCCTCCGGCCCCCGGCGGGGCCGTTCGTGCGGTCGTCGGGGGGAAGACGGTTGCGATCTTCAACGTAGCCGGTACACTTCGCGCGATCGATGCGCGCTGCACCCACGTCGGCGGCCCTCTCGACCAGGGCACCGTGAACGCTGGCGTGGTCACCTGCCCTTTGCACGGTTCGCAGTTCGAGCTCGCCACGGGCGCCGTACGTCGGGGTCCCGCCGCTCGCCCGGTGACGAGCTACCCGGTCCGGATCGAGAACGGGCATCTGGTCGTCGACCTCCCGTAGAGCCGGCGGGCGCGCAGCGCCGCAGAAACCGGAGAGCCGTGTGAGGAGTCTCGCCCCGAGAGATCGCGGCCGATCACTACGGGCCGTCCACCCGCCGGAGGAGCTCCCGGGTGGCGTCCGCGAAGGCGCCGGGCGCCTCGAGCGAAGGAAGATGCCCTGCCGCTGGTATCCCCACGCCCACCGCGCCGGGCGTTCGCGCGACCATCCCCCGCGACTCGGCCGGAGGAATGAGCTGGTCCTCTTCACCCCAGACGACCACCGTCGGCACCGTGACGGTCGCCAGCGTCGGCGTGAGGTCGGGTCGGTCCGCGATCGCCGTCAAGGTTGCAATCAGCGTCGGCACGGGCACGGACGCTACGACCATCCGGAGCAGGTCCACGACGGCTCCCTGGGCCGACCAGGTCGGGGGGGCGACGAGGGTTCGTACCGCGGCGTCAACGTCCAGGCCCTGGCCCGGTTTTCGCAGCCGATCGATCGTCGCCGCCCGCTTGGCCCGTGCCTCCTCCGAGTCGGCCTCGGATCGGGTGTCCGCGAGGAGGAGTCCTCGGACGACGTCCGGATGGTCGCGGTACAGCTCCAGGGCCACATACCCCCCGAACGAATGGCCGACGACGACGAACGGGTCGGACGATCGCTCGACGAGGGTGCGGTGGACCCAGTCGGAAAACCCACGAAGGGTATCGGGAACCGGAAGGCCCTGGGAACGGCCGTAGCCCGGAAGGTCGAGCAGCCACGCTCGAGAGGGATCCTCCGACCGGGCGACCGACGGCTCCCAGATACGGTGGTCCAGCGGGTACCCATGCAGATAGACGATCCGTGGGTCGTCCCCGATCCCCGCCTCCGCCCCCGGAGCGCTCGCCGGCTTGGCGTCCATGCGACCCCAAGCTCGAGGGGGTTCTTGGAGCCACCGCCGCCGCCGGGTCAGGCGGCCGGTACCACGGGAGCAGCTTGCCCCCGGCCGACCTACGGGTTGGAACCGAGAAGGCGCATGCGCACGACGAGCACCGACGGGATCTCTGTAAACGCCGCCCAGGAGAGGGGGCGGGTCGTCGGCAAGTCAGGGCCGAAACGCGGTTCTTCGAGCGCGTCGACCGCGAGGCCGGCGGCGAAGAACGGCCGGAGAAGTTCGTTCAGGGGTCGGTCGAAGTAGTACTGCGGCTCGGGCTGGCCGACCATCGCGAGACCCTTCGCGGTCGTCGGGGTCCCGTAGCGGAACACCACGACCCCGGATCGCTGGACCATCGTGCCGCCCACATCCTCCTCTTCGATCATCCTCCGCATCCCGGTCCCGTTGAACGCCGGGTGAGTCACAGCGAACACGAACCGCCCTCCGGGAGCCAGGAGCGAGGGGAGCGCGCGGGCGAGCGGTGCGATCTCCGTCATGTCCATGAGCGCCATGGCGCTGACGACCGCCGCGAACCGACCGCGGCCGAGCTCGTCGAGCGCCGCCGGGTCCGTCGCATCCAGCCGGCGAAAGTCGATCCGGTCGCCGACCTGGGCGCTCCGAGCCCGAGCGTGCGCCAGCATGCCGCCACTCAGGTCGACGGCGACGACCGTGGCGCCGAGCTCCGCGAGACGCCGGGCGAACTGACCGTTGCCGCACGCGATGTCGAGAACGACCTCACCTTTCCGGAGCTGGAGGAGGCGCTCCATGGTGGGCGCGACGAGCGTTCGGTGCGTGAGATTTCCCTCACCCATGCGGGCGTCCCAGAACGCGGCGTTCGCATCCCAGACCGCGGCCACCTTCCCCCCGATCTCCGGGTCTTGCTCCGCCGAACTGCTCGGCGACGGGGACGCGGATGGGTCGTCACCCCCCGTCATACCGGTTCGGAGAATTCGGGGCGTTATCATGCTAGCGCCGAAGGACGTCGTCGGGTAGTGTCCGTCGCGAGCGTCAGCCCCTTACGAGCGAGCGGCATGGACGGGGGCGAGCCATGACCGAGGGGGAAAAAGTCGTCTCGTGTCCCTCCTGCCACGCGCCGGTCCCCGTCGACCCCGAGTGGCGGCTCGTCCAGTGCCCCAAGTGCGGGAGCATGGTCACCCGCATGGGCGAGGACAGTTCCTACGATTGAGCCCCGGCCGTTACGTACACCGGGATTGGCCAGCTTCCGAGTAGGACCGCGCCGGCTTTCGCGGGGTCCTTCGGAATCCCGGGGGAGAGGCATCTGCTCATCGGTGGATCGAACCCAGGGAGGCGGGTACGCCCCTACGTAGAGCGACCCCCCTACTCCCGGGATCGTCGGCGCCGGCGAGTGACCCCGATCGCCGCTGCGACCACCACTACGGCGATTCCCAATAGAACCGACGCCAGCAGGACGGCGTTCGCCGTTAGGCCGAAGCCTAGGAATCCATGCGGCGTTTCCCGTATGACGACCTCCGCCGAGGCGTGGGCCACCACCCCGGCCCCATCGACGACCGTGACCGAAGGGCGGAACGACCCTGTTCCGGTCGGGACGCAGACCAAGGTGGTCGTGTTGGCCGACGTGCACCCGGAAGGCAAGCCATCGTAGCGGAACGAGTACGGCGGCGCCCCGGACTGAACGTGTGTGCCCAGCGCTAGGGGTTCACCAAGCGCGAGGAGGTGACTCGACACCGTGAGAGTGGTCACGGCGAGCGGGGCGGCCACCGCGACCGTCACGAACGAGCTCGTGACGCTGCCGAGCGCATCGACGAACGTGATGCTGACATTGTAGGAACCCCCCGCCATCGGAACGCACGACAGGTACGATGAGTTCACCGAAGCGCATCCGGGTGGCAATCCCTGGTACGAGATCGCGAGCGGCCACTCTCCTCCGGACACTTGGGCCAGGAGGGTCAGGGTTTGGCCCAGCTCGATGGGTGCGGGGCTGCTGTTGAACCAAACCACGGCGGGAATGGGAAACACGTACACGCTCGCGGTCGAGCGCGACGTGAAATTGGCCCCGTCCGTGATGCGGACCTCGACTTGGAAGCTCCCGCTGGTGGTCGGGTGGCAGGTCACGGTCGGCTGGTCCGAAGACATGCAGCCGTTGGGCAACCCGGTGAACGTGTAGGAGTACGGGCCGCTGCCCCGAAGGACGGAGACGCCGAACGCCAACGCTTGCCCCACGTCGACCGCCCCCGGGGTCACCGTCAACGGGGCGATGGCGGTCGCCGGTGCGACTTCGAACGGGGTGGGAGGGCTCCGGAGGACGTAGCCGCCCGCGTTGGACAGCGCCACCGTGATGCTGAAATTACCGGGCGACTGGGGGTGGCATGCCAAACTCGTGGCGTTGGCCGACCAGCAGCCCAAGGGGAGACCGAACCAGGTGAACTGATCGCCGCCGGCGTGGATCGACACCGCGGTCGTGAAGGTCACGATTTCGCCCACCTCGCCGCGCGCGGGATGCGCGGTGGGCGGTGCGATGCCGAGGTCCGAGATCACATCGAACGGGGTCGGCGAGCTCGTGGTGGTGTAGCCGCTCGCGTCGGTCAACGTCACGGTGATGGTGAAGTTTCCGGGCCAGAACAGCGGGCACGTCAATCGGGCAACGTTGGCCGACGAGCAGCCCGTGGGTAGACCGGACCAGTTGAACTGGTCGCCGCCGGAGCCTCCCGTGACCGCGGTCGTTAGCGTAACGGTCTGGTCGACCGTGCCTTGGACCGGGTCCGCGGTCGGGGGAGCCACGGTCGGGTCCGCGGCCACCACGAGCGTGAACGTGGTCGATGCATTCGCCCCCGTGGCGTCGGTCGCGGTGCAGTTCGCGGTCGCCGGGCCTGGCGCCGTGAAGATTCGATCCACGACGGGCCCCGTCGCCTTCGTTCCGTCCTCGAACGACCAAGCGTACCGGTAGCCGAACGGGTGGATCCCCCCGGTCGCGAGGCACGTGAGCCGGAACGGTTGTCCTACGTCCGCCCAAGGCCGGGAGGCGGAGATCGAGGTGTTCAGTGGGACGCGCGGACCGTAGGCCAATGCGTTGGAGTAGCTACTCGAGGGAGTGAGAGACGTGGGGCAGGTGCGGCATCTATCCGTCGTGTTGAGGTAGAACACCTCCGAGATCCCGGGGGTGAAGTCGGTGACCAAAATCGATCGGATCGACGAATTCGTTCCATGCAGGACCTCCGTGAAGGCGCTTCCGTTGGTCGAACGCATGAGGTCGTACGACCCGAACGTCACCAGGCCGGCGTAGGTCCCCGAGTTGGTCCACGATAGCTGGAGCGACCGGTTGACCGGTCCGGTCGCAGAGAGGGTGGCGACCTTCGGTTGGGTCAACTTGACAACGTTCGAGTACCAGGTCATCAATCCCCGGCAGCCCAGACGACTGTGGAAGTAGGAGTGGTAGACGACCTGCCACCAGTAGGTATGACCCGGCACCAGTCCCGCCACAAAGGTCGAGGTGGTCGACGCCCGGTATCCATTCGGAGTCCCCCAAGGACCGGTCGATCCCTGGGAAGAGATCTCCAAGAACGACGACGAGCAGAACCCGTAGTAGGGCGTCCAACCAAACCCGGCGGCCGCGGGAGTTGAACCCGCGTTGGCAAGGGTGTAGCTCACCAGAGGCACGTGAGCCTCCTCCGCTGTCGGAGGCCGTGGGGTCGGCACCTCGGCCATGACCCTCGACTCCGGCGCCAAGGAGCCCGCCCCGGCCGCTGCGCCGGAGCCGTTTCCGGTCGGGTACGTGAGGGCTTCGCCGGTCGACGCCGAAAACGGCGCGCCGTTGGGTCCGATCGCCGCGGACAGGCTCCCGGAGTACGGGGCGGAGCTGTGGGCCGTCGGCGTCGGAATTCCGAGGGAGGAGATCAAGAGCAATGCGACCGCAATCGGGCTCAGGGCCAGCATCCGAAGGCGGAATCGGGAACGAGGGTCCGGGGGCCGACGCGTCGGCCCCTTGCTCACGATCGACACGGAGGGTCTTCTCAACTTCTGCCCCACTTCGAGCCGACCCGCCCGCGGTCAGAGCTCCACGGGTCGCAGCGCAGCGCGAATCGCAGCGATCCGCGGGGCCGTCGTGTCGATTGGTGTCCGCAGCCGACGCAGCTCAAAGCGGAGCAGAGCGGCTCGGGCGAACTCGACCTCGTCCCGAGCGTACGTCCCCTCGTCGCACAGCTCGTTGCCGTAGACGAGGCACGCCGCGCACCGGTCGAGGTGGACGTTCATCCCCCCGATCGCCTCGTCGAGGCGGAGCCGCATCCGACCCCCACGGCGCGAGGCCGCGGGTGCCGTCTCGGCTCGTGTCGCGTTCGCCGCCGTCTCCAGGTTCCAGTTTGCGTTGACTGCCGTCATCGCTCGTCCCTGCTTTCTTAGTAGCGCGGACCTTTCGCTCCGGAAGTCGGAACTGTCGGGGCTCCCCTCGAAATGGGCGAAGTTTCGTGTCGGGAGATGGCCCGACACTTGTCGCCAGAATGCGGGGGCCCGAGTTCCCGGGGACCGAGTCGATTCAGCGGGGGTCCACCCGCCCCGGCTGACGGTCGGCGCGAGGGGGAATCCGGTCGGAGGCGGTGGCCGCCATCGGCGGCGAAGTGGGGGAGACCCCGAATCGATGCTCCGAGGAGGCTAAACGATGGTGCTTCTTGGGTTTCCCGGGTAGTTCGGAACGGACTTTCGACCTCCCGCCCGAGGGGAACGACGCTTGGCGGCCGATGGTCCTCCAACTCCACCCGCTTGGACGGGATTCGAAGGCGACCCCGCCCTGGTCGGGCGGGACTCGGAGATCTCCCAACTCACCACGCTGGTAGGGGAGGCCGTGGACGGGGCGGGTGGGGTCGTGATGATCCACGGCGAGGCCGGGATCGGGAAGACCCGTCTCCTTTCCGAGATCCGGGCTCGCGCCACCGTCGACGGCGTCCAATGTCTTGCCGGTCTTTGCCAAGAGCGCGATCAAGGCGTCCCGTACGCGCCCTGGATCGAGATCATCCGCGAGCTGGTAAAACGCTCCTCGAAGGAACTGCTGTACCGCGTGCTCGGGACCAGCCGGCCCGCGGTGCTGAGGCTGCTACCGGAGCTGAGCGAGCGGGTGTGGCTGCACGACCCGGAGGTCGCGGGGGCGGGCGAGCTCAACGCGCGGGAGTTCCTCGACGCGATCGTCCGGATGTTCGTTACCCTCTCGGAGGACCACCCGGCCTTGATCGTGCTCGACGATCTCGGTTGGGCGGACGCCGGGACGCTGGAACTCTTGACGACGCTCGGCAAAAGCTGCCGGGGCCACCGGATCGCCGTCGTCGCCGCGTATCGCGACGCCCACAAGGAATCGAACCGCGCGCTGGACCGGGCCCTGGAGGAACTCGAGCGGGCGCGGCTCGCGATCGACCTCTCACCGAAACCGCTGGACCGGGTCCAGGTCGACCAATTGATCCGTTCGGCCTGGAAAGGACGCGATGTCGGGCGGGGGTTCCGCGGGGTGGTCTGGCGGCGGTCCGGCGGCAATCCGTTCTTCGCTGTAGAGATTCTTCGCTCGTTGGACGACTCCACCGACCTCGCCGCGGAGTGGGAGCCGGGCGACACCGCCGCGGAGGCGCGCCTGCGGATCCCGGCCGGCATCCGGGGGGTCATCTCCCAGCGATTGGACCGGCTGGACGATCCGACCCGTCGCGCGCTGCGCGTCGCGTCCCTCCTCGGCTTGGAGTTCTCCTTCGAGCTCCTGGAAGCGGTCTCGAAGCTGGAGGAGGAACCTCTTCTGACGTCGCTGGAGCAGGCCCTTCGGCTCCGGCTCATCGCCGTGGCGCGCTCGACGCCCGGTGGGGCGACCTACGCGTTCGCCCACCCCCTCATCCAGGAGGTGCTCGCGGGGGAGGTGGGTCCGGATCGGAGCCGTCGGGTCCATCTCCGGGCGGCCCGCGCCCTCGAAGCGAAGGCGCACGACGGCGACGACCTCGCCGCCAGCCTCGCCTACCACTACCTCCGGGCGAACGACGGCCCCATGGCGCTCCGGCACTCGATCCTCGCCGGCGACCGGGCCGCCCGCCTCTTCGCCCGGACGGATGCCGTCGCCCACTACCGGACCGCGCTCGCCCTCCTCGCGGAGCATCCGGACCCGCCGACCTCCGCGCAGGTGCTCAACGCCCTCTCCGTTCAGCTCACGATCCTCGGGGATTATGCGGCCGCCGTGAAGTGTCTCATCGAGGCCGCGAAGCTCGAAGAGGGCCTCGGCAACCTCGTTCGGGCCGGGTCGCTGATGGCGCAGGCGGCCCACACGGTCTGGACCCCGCGGGAGTTCCGACCGAAGGAGGTGCAGCTGCAACAGGCCCGGTCGTTGCTCGAGGGGACTTCCCCGAGTTCCGAACTGGCCCAGTTGTACCTCGACCACGCGAACCTGATCGCCAAGTGGGGCCGGCTCGATGAAGCGCGCACCCTCCTCGCGCGCTCGCTCGAGGCGGCCACGACGATCGGCGATCGATCGGCGGAGGGCGCGGTCCACCTGGCGCTCGCCCAGATCGTGGCGTTGGGCGGCCGGGCGGAAGTACACCGCGAGCTCCAGACCGCGCTCGAGCTGACCCGGGAAGAGAGCCCGGAGATGGCGTTGCGGACGTACCATTTCCTCGCCTTGCTGTCGGCGTACGGGTACGCGGACCTCGAGGAGGCCGCGCGATGGGTGGACGAGGCGGTACGGTCCTCCGCCGGCCGCGAGGCCTCGGCCCTGCTGGCGACGATCCGCGGGGGGGTCGGCTGCTTCGTCGCGCTGATGCGGGGCGACCTCGATGAGGCGCGCCGCGGATCCGTCGACTACGCCGAGTTCCTTCGGACGCACGGCCAACCCCCCAGCGCACACAATCTCATGATGGTGGGAGCGCTCGCCACGCTCGCGGGCGACCTCCAGGAGGCGACCCGAGCGCTGGACCAGGCCAAGGTGACGTTCTCCATCGAGGACGGGTGGTTCCCGGACCTGTGGCTCGGGGTGTTCATCGCGCGGCTGGAGCTCGCCCGGGGCGAGCCGGCTCGTGCCGCGGCGGAGCTCGTCCAGTGCCTCGTGGTGCTGCGTCACCGAGGGTGGGTCGAGCTCGACGGTTCGGTCGGGATCTTCTACTATTCCGGGCTCGTCGAAGCGTCGCTTGGGACGGGCGACCTCGACCGCGCTCGCTCCCACCTCGCGGAGCTCGTCCAACTCTCCGCGGTGATCGGCGGAACTCCCGCGCTGGCCTTCGCCTGCCGGGCGGAGGGCCAGGTGGCGGCCGCGGAAGGGAGGAACGACGCGGCTGCGCAGTGGTTCCGCCGGAGCATCCCGATGTGGACCGAAGCCGGGTGGAAGCTGGAACTGGCCCGCGAGCTTGCGTCGCTCGCGGAGCTTCTGGCCCGGCACGGTGATCGTTCCGAGAGCGAGAAGCTGCGCGCTCAGGCGGTCGCGCTCTGCGAAGCGGCCGGCTCGCGCCTCGATCTTGCGCGCATCCGTCCGGACACGGCGAATCCCGTCGGGAAGCCTGCCAGACCCAGTCCCGCTCCGGCCGGCCGCCCGGCTCGCTCGCCTCGTCGGAAAAACCAAGTCCCGGGAGACCGTGGGGGAACGGTGTGACGCTCGATGCGGCGGTCGTCGCTCCCGAACATTACCAAGTGGTGCTCGAGAACGAAAAGGTCCGCGTGCTGAAGATCTCCTATCGCCCCTTCGAATCGGGGGCCATGCACTCTCATCCCGATAGTGTGGTCGTGTTTCTGACCGAGATGAACGCCTACATGAACTACCCGGACGGACGATCGGAGGACATGGTGGTCCCCGCGGGCGCCGCGGCGTGGGTGCCGGCCTCGACCCACCAACCGGGGCAAAAGGGCGCGAACCGCTTCGAAGCCTTCATGATCGAGTTGAAGTAGCGACCCGCTCGGCGAGCGTCACCGGGGGACGACATTGGTTCTCCGAGCGCTTCGGGGCGCGGCGCAGAGACGCCGACCCTCCCTCGCACCGCGTATCGATTCGCGGGACAGGGCCGGAGGCATCCGCGAGGACGCGTCGTCGCGAGCACCCACGGAACGCTACCTCGCCCCCGCCGCGGGACTCTTATCAGGTGACGCCGATTCAACGGGTCCGGAGAAGCCCCGAGACGGGGCAGGTCCCGGTACGTGACGAGGACGGACCGCGCGGAACTCGAACGTCTCGTCCAGACGCTCGATCGGCAGCACCCGGACTGGCCTGCCGCCGACATCGAGCGCGAGCTCGCCCAGCGCGCGGCGGTCAGTTACGGGAACTGGACGGACGACACGCCGAGCTTGGAGTCGCGCCTGCGGCAAGTGCAGCGGTGGCGCACGGGATTTCGGGCCGCGGGCCCGCTGGCGCGCGCCAAGACCGCCTACACGTTCCTATGGCCGATGGGGGAGAAACAGCGACAGGGCGTGGAGCCGTCGTTCCGGGCTCGCCCGGCCCTGCGACGGGCCTCCCACCGGATCTTCGTGTACAATTGCTCCTCCGAGACTCTGCGGGAGCTCCGGGCGAAGGTCGGCGGGGTCGAGGTCGCCTACGAACCGGCCCTCATCCCCCAGGGGTTCGCGGAACTCCATTGGACCCGGAACCCCGCCATCTTGGAGGGCCTACTCCGTGCCGAAGACCGGACGACCCTCCGTCATCCGCTCGAGGTCGAATTCGCGGTCGCCAACGGAACCAGGCGGGCGTCGTTGAAAGGCGACCTTAGCCTCGAGGCCAACGACGGGTGGGTCGCCTTTCGTGCCAGCGACCGGTCGGAGAAGGAAATCGAGTAACCCCGGGGGCGGCCGCGGCGAGGGAGGGCGACGGTCCGAGCTCCGGACCCACCCCGTTCGTCGGAAGCTCTAAGGGGACGGCGCCCCTGAGCCGTCGGGATGACGCTCGACGCGACCGTCGTCTCGCCCGACCACTACAAGCTGGATTTCGAAAACGACAAGGTTCGGGTGCTGAAGATCTCCTATCGCCCCTACGAATCCGGGGGCATGCACTCCCATCCGGACAGCGTCCTCGTCTGTCTGACCGAGATGAACGGCTACATGACCTACCCCGACGGGAGAACGGAGGAGATGTTGGTCCCGGCGGGCGCGGCCGTGTTCATGCCCGCGACGACACACCAGGGCGGGCAGAAGACCGCCCACCGGTTCGAAGCATTCCTGATCGAGCTGAAGTAGCGGTCCGCGGAACGAGGCCGAGGCCCCCCGCCGGGTTCCGGAGCGGGAGACTGGACCGGGCCCGGCTCGGGTTCGCCCCGGGAGGGCGGGGCGGTGAGGTCCACCGTTCGTCGAAAGGACTATGCGGTCCGCCCCGTTCGCGGCTTTGGTTGTCGCTGGATCCCGTCGTCGTCGCAAGCAAACAGTACAGCGTCGTCGTCGACAACGACCGGGTCCGCGTCCTCCGGATCTCGTATGGGCCCTACGAGAAGGGCGCCATGCACTCCCACCCGGATTGCGTCCTGGTCTGCCTCACCGAGATGAACGGCACCTTCTCGTACCCCGACGGTCGGTCGGAGGAGGTCGTCGTCCCGGCCGGGACCGCGACGTTCATGCCGGCCAACACCCACCAACCGACCAACACGACCGCGAATCGTTTCGAAGGCTACCTGATCGAGCTGAAGTAGCGAAGCCGCACGGCGACGACCCCTTTCTCGATGCGCCGATGCCCCGCCGAACTTCGACCCATCCCTCGGCGCGAGCAGCGCGTCCTTAGTGACCTCGGGCGGAGATCGGCGATGCGAGGGTGCCGCGTTGGACGAGTTCAGTACAACCAGCTGTACCCCAAGTACCGTGAATTCCAGCCGCCGAAGAGCACGATCGAATTGTCCGCCGTGTCGAACGCGGCGGCCCCCCGGAGATTGTGCCCCGGGTTCACGGCGGGATAGAGCTTCGTCCAGCCATCGTTGACGAACGACCACGTATCATTGTAGAAACCTCCCCCGCCGTCCCACCCACCGTACAGGACGACGTAGCCGTCGTACGTATCGTCGACTAGGACCCCTTCAATGGTGCCGGCCGGGCTCGTGCCGAGACCCGAGGTGAGGTTGGTCCAGTTCCCGGCGGAGTACGTCCAGGTGTCCGGGTAGTTGGTGGCGGATTGGCCGCCCGAGAAGAGCAGGACGTACCCATCCTGGGAGTCGTAGGTCATCTGGGGAATGGCCCGCGCGCTCGGATTGTAGGAGGGAGCCACGTTCGTCCACTGTCCGTCCGAGTACGACCAGGTGTCCGAGAACAACGTGGCCCCGGCTCCGCCGAAGAGCAGGACGTAGCCGTCGGCGGCGTCGTACGTCATCCCCGCCGATTCACGGGCGGCCGGCGCGGACGTGGGTGTGCCCAGCGTCCAAACGCCCGCGAGGAACGTCCAGGTATCGGCGAGCGCCCCGCTGACGCCCGAGCCTCCGAACAGCAGCACGTACCCGTCGGCCTGATCGTAGGCCATCATCGCGTCCAGGCGGGCCGCGGGGCTCACCGACGGATGAAGTACGGTCCATAGCCCGTGGACAAACTTCCAGGTGTCTCCGTCGACCCCGGCAAAATTGTACCCTCCGAACAAGAGCACGTAACCGTCCGCCTCGTCGTACGCCATGGCGGCGCCCCAGCGGGCGGCCGGCGCATGCGGGAGTGCTTTCGCCCAGACCGAGCCGTGAAACCACCACGCGTCGTTCAGGAAGGCACCGGTCGCCCGCACCCCGCCGAACAGGACCACATTCAGGGTCGTGGTGCCGTCCGCCATCCCAAAGTCTCCGCGGCTCGATGGGTGCACGCTCGCGCTGATCTTGGTCCACACGCCGCTCGCGAACGTCCAGGAGTCGGAGGTGTAGGTGATCCCGGTGTATCCCCCGAACAGGATCAGTTCACCGTCCTTCGCGCTGTACGCCATGCCGCTCGCCGCCCGCGACGAGGGCGATTTGGCGGGGGTTAGTTTCGTCCACTTGCCGGCGGTAAAGTTCCACGTGTCGCCGAAGACAAGGACGGTGGCGTTCGTACCCCCGAACAGCACGAGATAGCCGTCCTTCGCGTCGTACGCGAGGCTTGCGAAATACCGCGCGGGCGGAGACAAGACCGGCGTGAGCTGGGTCCACTGCCCGGCCTTGAACTGCCACGTGAGGCCCTTCACGGTGATCGCCGCCGTCGAGCCCCCGAAGAAGACGGCGTAGCCGTCCTTGGCGTCGTAGCTCAACGACCCATAGAAGAGCGCCCCGGGATTCGACGTCGGGGTCAGGTGGGTCCATAGCCCGGCGGCGAATTTCCACGTGTCGGAGAGCCCGATGCTCCCGCTGAAACCCCCAAAGAGGAGAACGTAATTGTCGAGCGAGTCGAACGTCATCCCCGCCCCGTAGCGGGCGGGCGGCGAGGTCGCGGGTTGAAGGTGCGTCCACAGCCCGCCCGAGAACGACCAAGTGTCGCCATAGACGGTTACGCCGTCGGTGCCGCCGAACAGCAGGACGTACTTGTCCCGCGCATCGTATACCAGCGCGGGATCCTGTCGAATCGGGGGTACCGGCGCGGCCGGCAACCAGGACGGGAGCGTGGTGAGGGAAAGGGGCCGGGGCGAACCTAGAGCCCCGGCGGCCGCGCAGTGGGCACCGCTCCCCCGGGCTCCTCCGGCGCAAGCCCACGGCACGCCCGAGGCAGGACCGGCACCTCCCCGCAACGAGCTCGCCGCGGCGGAGAGCTGTTGGGCGGCCACGCCCGCGACGTCCCCACCGGGCGCGACGATCGCCGTGAGGGTACCGACGGATCGGGGCGGGTAGGGACCGGCGCTGACGGCAAGGAAGCTGAGCAGCTCAACTGCGACAACGGCGAGGGCCAGGACCGCCCAGCGACGGCCCAAGGATGTTCCGATTCTGGCTCGTGACTCAACCGTGCGCAGCTCCACCATGATCGAATCCCCGGGAAGCGCAGGTAGACGGCACCGGGATATCAAGCCCCACGGTCGGCATCCCTACAGGTGCGTCTTCATGCGCACGGTCCCTTGGACCCCGAACCGAAGATCCACCCCGGGTGGGCCGTAGATTGGCCACTGTCAGAACCCGGCTTCCGGGCTCAGGGTCCTGGAGCCCAGAGACCAGGTTGGTGGGATCTCCGAGACAGGGGCGAGGTTTCTTCCGCCGAACGGATTCTGCGACGGCCCGTTGTCGTCCTCGAAACCCGCTAGGAAACCTGACCGCCGCGCCGCCCCCGGGGGAGGGTTGCCCTCGGAGCTCCGCAAAGCGTGGGCCGAGACGTACGCGAAGACGCCGTACCGGGATCTTCCCTGGTTCTCCGAGAAGCCGTTCCCCTCCATTGTTCGCGCCGTTAAGGAACGCCAAATCGTGCCGCCCGGACCCCTGCTCGACGTGGGATGCGGGGCGGGGACGAACGCGTTGTGGCTCGCGCGCCAGGGCTTCCGTGTTACCGGCGTGGACATCTCCCCGGGCGCGATCGCCGGGGCGCAACGGCGGGCAGAATCGGGTCGGGTCGCCGCCGAGTTTCGCGTCGGGGACGCGCTCAACCTTCCGTTCGCCCGGGGGAGATTCCGGGTCGTCACGGACGTTGGGTGCTTCCACACGCTTCCGGTGAATCTCCGCCCGGGGTATGTTCGCGAGGTTCGACGGGTGCTTCGACCCGGCGGGACCTACATTCCGGCGTGGATCGCCCGGGAGGCGACGCAAAAGTTCGGCCCGCCGCACCGGCTCTCGCTGGGCGACATGACGGTGTACTTCGAACGCGATTTCATCTTCGCACAGACCGAGTACGGCCCCGCCTCGACCGACGGGGCCTGGAAAACCCGGCGCGGTTTGCTGCCCTCCTACAGCGCCCGATTGCTTCGCCGGTCGTCGCCGCAGCCGCGTCCCCGCTAGGGTAACCGGCTACCGATCAACCCCAGGATTTCCACGCCAGCTCGGGGGCGATGCCGAGGGCGATCGTCGATCCTTCCGGAACGACTATTTCGAGCGTCTTGATCCGGGCGACGGGGCGTACGGCACGCCGAACTTTTCGGCCCATGCCGCAGCGAGCTCGTCGCGGCGGGGTTTGTACACCTGCGCGTAGAACTCCTGGGGGGATTCGAGCGTTCGGCGGTCGAATCCCTTCACGATCTGAAGCGCCTCGGCCCAGGCCACCTGAAAGTTCTTCGCCGAGCCGAATCGGACGCCGACCGAGTGCTCGAACTCCGTTTTCGTTTGCCGCTTGCCGCCGATCATGAAGTAGAGTTTCGAACTCGTCGGGTCGCGGTACGCTTCGTCGTGGCCCAATCGGTAGAGCGTGGGCTCGTCGGGCCGAGCGGCGGGCGAGCTGGCACCGGACGAGGGCTCTCCCGAAGACTGGCGGAACCCGCGCTTGGCGGCGGCGTAGAAGATCGCCCGGTTCAATCCCCAGGAGTACGCGGAGTCCTGCTCGAGGCCGAGCGCGCTCGCTCGCGCCGCTTGGAGCATTGCCATCACCGTGAAGCGCCTGATCCCCGCTTTGGTCGGCATGGTTGGCTCCCGACTCGGCTCAGAGGTGTAGCAACTTCATCCGAAGGATGTTTGGTCGAACGGAGATCCGACCGCGCCCTCGGTCGTCGGCCTTGCGCGGGGTTCGCGAGGCACGACGCGTGCCCGTGCGCGAACGTGATGTACGTCGAAGCCGTGTCGGCCGCGAAGGCGGACCGCAGATCGAGATGATCGCGGACTCACTAGGGTCGGGGCCAGCGGAGCCGCGGGGCCCGGATTCGGCGCCCCCTGGGCCTCAAGATTCCAAGGTTCTCCCCATCGAGGGACACTTTCGAAAGACGGGGACGAGCCGGCGGATCGTGATTCTCCTGATGACCGCGATCGTCGTTGCGATCGTGCTCGTCCCGGGTTATTCGGGCGTGGCCCCGTGGTCGAAGGCCCTGCCTTTCTTCAAGTCCGGTGGATCCCCGGCGACCTCCTCGGTCACTTTTTCGCAAGCGCGTGCGGCGGCCGAGTTCACGATCGCCTCCATGCCCGGCGGTCCGTGGTCGCCGATCCTCGCGGTCGCGTTCAACTTCCGTGCCCCCCTTACGGTTCCTGGACCTAACACGGTGAACGGAACCACCTCTCCGGGCGGATGTGCCTGGATCGTAGGGGCGGGCGAGAATCTCTCCGGAACGCCTGTTCCGGGGTCGTCGACCGGCGGGTCACCGGGTCGCTCTCCCGCCTGGTTCGTGTTGTTCCGGGACGCCGCGGGAGCTCTCCAGTTGGTGAAAGTCTTCAACGGGCATGCCAGCCTCTACGCCCTTCTCGGGGCCGGTCCGTGCACGCGGCCCTACGCGCAATTCAGCCCGATCTCCTCGGCGGCCATCGATTCGCCTAACGCCATGTCGGTCGCGGACGCTTGGGGAGGCGCCGCGTTCCGGGCCAATTACTCGGGTGCCAGCGCGACGCTCATGATCCACGGGGACCTGACGTTCGCGTCCGGGCCATTCGTCGGCCCGCCTTCTGGTGGTGGCGGCCCCCCGGCGAACGGGAGCCCGCCACCGCCTCCGCCCCCGCCGCCTCCCCCGCCTCCGTTCCTCCTCAACTACACGATTCCCAGCAATTGGGCCGTCTCCTACTCGACCTGCTCGATTGGCGGTCCCTGCTCGTATCCGGCGCCATTGTTCATCGCCATCATCGGGGCTCTCAATGGGACCCTCCTGTTCGCTAACGCCGTCACCTCCGCGTCCGCGGGATTCATCGGGATCCCCGGCGGAGGAGGCTTCGGCGTCCCCTGGATGTTCGGGGGCTACCCGGTTTCACTGGGGATCTGACCGCATCGGCCGATCGAACAGGTCGCGGCCTAGCTTTCGCTAAATCTCGAGCACTAAGCGCGATCCCCGGCCACGGGCCAGGTGGCGGAGGATTCCCGCGGAAACCTCCCCTCCGGGGCCGGCGCTACACGCGGTGCGGCCCCGGCATGATCTGGGTTCCGAGTCCCGGAATACGTCGGCGCGCTTCGACGTAGCAGACGACGCGGCTCAGCGTGACGTTGATCACGAGGTAAAAGATCGCGATCATCACGAACGCCTCGATCGGGCGGGCGAGCTGGTAGGCGATGTACGTCCGACTCCAGAAGAACAGCTCCGCGAAAGCAATGTAGCTCAAGATCGCGCTCGTCTTGAAATTGGAGATCCATTCGTTCGTTAGGGGGAGCGTGACGAGGCGGATCCCTTGAGGGAACGTGACGCTCCAGAACGTCTGGAACTTGGTCATGCCGATCGCCCGGGCCGCCTCGATCTGGGAGCCTTCGACCGACTGGAATCCGCCCCGGAGGGCTTCGGCCTGGTAACCGGTCGTGTTGATGGTCAGCGCGAGGAGCCCGGCCCAGAAGGGCGCACTCAGGCCGAAGAGCATGAGGCGCGGGTAGGCGAAGATCACCGCGTAGTAGACCAGGAAGACCTGGACGAGGAACGGCGTTCCCCGGATCACGGCCACGTAGGCAGTGGCGAACCCGTAGAGCGGCCAGGCGAGCAACTTTTTCGGCAAAGAATCGGCCGCCCGGTGCGGAACGTTCGGATGCTTGCGAACGATCCTCGGAGGGTACGCCCGGATCACCCCGAGGGGGAGGGCGAGGCCGAATCCGATTAGGAACGAGAGCGTCGTGAGCTCGAGGGAAGCCTCGGCAGGGCCGACGCCCGTCGGAAGGTACTGGAGGATGAAGGGTAGGCTGTAAAACCCGAGTTCGCCGAGGGCGAAGAAAAGGAGGACGGAGATCGCGACCCCCGCACCGATCCCGACGGCAGGGCTCCGGAGGACGGTCGCCCCCAAGCTTTTCGGGAGGGGAGAACGGTGCGAAGCCGGCGTCGGCGGGGTCGGGGCCGGATCTGGACGAATCAACTTCGGTTCACCTCAGGATCTTCCCAACGAACGCTTTCGTTCGGTCGTGCCCGGGGCGGTCGAAGATCTCTTCCGGCGTCCCTTGCTCGACGACCTGGCCCTGGTCGAAGAAGACGATCCGGTCGGCGACCTCGCGCGCGAACGACATCTCGTGGCTCACGACGACCATCGTCATCCCATCCTTCGCCAACTGGGCCATGACGTCGAGCACCTCCCGGATGTACTCCGGGTCGAGCGCGCTCGTCGGTTCGTCGAAGAGCAGGATCTTCGGGTCCATCGCGAGAGCTCGGGCGATCGCGACCCGCTGTTGCTGGCCCCCCGAGAGCTGGGCCGGATAGGCGTGCAGCTTGGCGCCCAGCCCAACCCGTTCGAGCTCCTGGAGCGCCTTCGCTTCCGCGGCCGTCCGGTCCAACTTCTTGACCCGGACCAGGCCCAAGGTCACGTTGCGCAGGGCGGTCAGGTGCGTGAACAGGTGGAACGACTGGAACACCATGCCGATCTGCTGCCGGACCCACTCCGGTCGTATTGAGGGAGAGTTGACGCGGACCCCGTCGAGGAGGATCTCCCCGCCGTCCGGAGCCACGAGCAGGTTCGTGCAGCGGAGTAACGTCGATTTTCCCGACCCGGAGGGGCCGATGATGCAGACCGTTTGGCTCTTCTCGACGTCCAGGTCCACCCCCCGCAAGACGTGGAGCGCACCGTACCACTTTTCGACGGCGCGAATGGACAGCGTGCTCACAGACGAGCCGCCTCCAGTCCAGGGACTTTGAACGAGTTCTCGAGGACGCGGACGCTCGAATTGAGCGCGAACGTGATCGCGAAGTAGAATACGGCGACCTCGAGCCAGATGACGACAGGTGCCAGTGGGTAGACGAGGATCCCGGAGTAGATCTGGACGAGAGCGAGGCCGCTCAGCTCGAGCCAACCGATCACGCTCAGCAGGGAGGTATCCTTGATCACCGAGGAGAACTCGTTCCCGAGTGCCGGGAGGGAGACCCGGAATGCCTGGGGGAGAACGACCCGCAGCATCGTCTGACCCCGTGTGAGGCCGAGCGACTGGGCCGCTTCGGATTGGGAGGACGGCACCGATAGGATGCCCGCCCGGACGATCTCCGCCTGGTACGCGGCGGTGTGGAAGGCGAGCGCCAGCACCCCGAGCCAGAGGATGATCCAATGGAGGAGGAAGGGGTCCGCGATCGTCGTTCGAAGCGCGATCAAGCCGAGCAGGAAGGCGAAGGCGATCAGGACGATCGGCGGCATGCTGCGAAAGAAGTCGACGTACACCGAGGCGAGTCCCCGCACGATCGGATTGCGGAGGGTGCGCGCCCAGCCGACGAAGAAGCCGACCGCGAACCCAATGGGGATGACGACCGCCACGATGAGAACGCTAAGCACAAAGCCCTGCCAGAGAGCGGGGACGAGCCCTTTGGCGTACGCCAGGTTGTACACTCCGACCGTGCCGAGCCACACGATGAACCCGTACCCCGCGAGGGTGGCCGCCACGCCAATTCCAACCCGTAAAGCCCGGGCAAGGACCGCCGCGCGGGTCCATCGGCTCGCGGGCCGCATTGTTACCGGGGCGGGCGTGCCCCCCGGATGGATGGAGGGGGCCGCCAACCGCCCCCCCGATTAGCCCCGAGGAAACCGGTCGGCCGACCGGGGACGGCTCACTTGAACCACTTGTGGATCAGGGCCTGGTACGTGCCATCCGCCATCGCCTTGGCGAGCACGCTGTTGATGACCGGGAGCAGGCCCTCGGGGTCGCCGTGCGCCACGGCGAAACCGTAGAGCTCCCCGGTGATGATCGTTCCGGCGACCTTGAGGGCGCCGCCGGAAGAGGCCGCGATCGCGGCCGCCGGGGCCGCGTCGATCACGACCGCATCGAGGGAGCTCGCCCGAAGGGCCGTGAGCTCCGTGTCGACGGTGGTGAACAACTGGTACTGGGTGTTCGGATGTGTCATGTTCGGCTTCAGGTACTGGTCGCCCCAAGACTGGCTCGTGGTGCCCGATTGCATACCCACGATCAGTGTCTTGAGATCGTTCGCCGAACAGATGTTGGACGCGCAGCTGAGGCTGCTGGACGATCGCACGAGCACGGCTTGATTCGCGTCGTAGTAGTTGTTGGAGAACGCCATCGTCGCGTTGCGGGCCGCTCCTGCGCTCCCTGACTCCGTGATGGCGGACGCGGCCATGTCGATCCCGCCCTTGCCCACCGTCGAAAGGAGGACCGAGAAGTCCGCGTAGTTCTGGATGACCAACGTCCGATGGCTAGCGTTGGCGATCATGCCGGCGAGGTCGATGTCGAATCCGAAGTACGTCCCCGTCGAGTAGTTGTAATCCTCGAACGGAGGGAACGGGATGTTCGTCCCGACTACGAGGAAGCTCGACGCGGTCGATTTCGAGCCGCCGTAGATCGTTTTTCCGGCGTAAACGCCGGCCCCTAACATCAGGAGAGCCACCACGATGACGACCGCGACAACGACGCCGCGACTGACGCCACGCCGAAGGGCCTCCGGGGGCGCTTGCGCCGGTGAGATCTCAGGCTCGGGCATGCACGGGCAAACGGGGTTCCCTTATTTGAACCCCCCGAAAACCGGCTCGACGACCAACCGGCACCGGGTGGGCTCGAGCCCGAATCTCGAGGCAAGTCGGTCGATATTTTGCTTCGGACGGTGGGAACCGGCCCGGGGATTCCGGGCCGGGAAGAAGTTGGGCGGGGGTTGTCCGAACGGGAAAGACAGGGGCGATCTACTTCGGCGAGGCGGTCGAGAGGCCGAGCTGGTAGTAGAGTTCGGTGGGGTTGCCGTACGCGCGGAGCGACAGCACCTTGCCGTGTTCGTTGAGGATGACGTGCGTCATCTGCTCCTGGACGAACTTCTTGTGCGTCGCCGGGATGGTCGTGCCGTCGTGGCCCACGAGCGGGCCGTCGTGGGTGCCGTGAACGGTATTCACGACGAAGCTCTCATTGCCGGAGACGGCGATGCCGCGCGTCTCGATCTTCCAGTCGGGGAACGCGACGAAGCTGTCCTTCATGAACGCCCGAATCGCTTCCCTCCCCTTGAGGGGCTTGTCGAGGTTCGGCACCTGGAACGTCGCGTTCTCCGCGTACTGTTCCACGATCTTGTCGAGGTTGCGGGTATTGACCACGGCGATCATGTCACGGGCCTGGGTCTCGGTGAGCTGTGTCACTTTTGGTCTCCATCTATTTAAGCGCCGCCGAAGGGGATAAGTAAGACCTGCCCGGCGCCTGCACACGGCGCACGGCATCTCAAGTTGGAATCCGAGAAGCGACTGAGGGAGGGAGCGCCGGTGAGGATTGCGACGCGCAGTCGGTTCTAGCCTACCCGGGCGAGCCCCCATACGCGGCGGCAGCGTTCGTTCACAAGGGTTGGTTCGCGATGTCCCCCCCCGCTGGATGACGGCGTCGTGTACCTCTGCGCGAGCTGCGCCAAGGAGCTCGTCACCGACGCATTGAAGGATCCCGACAAGCCAGCACGGAGCTCACGGGCCGAGGTTTCCGGATAGCCTCTTAGTACAGCCACCCCGCCCGCAGGAGTTGGGATCCGGTGATGGCACCCCCCCAGAGAAGCACCGAATCGTCGGGCGTGTCGAACGTCGCCGACCCCAGGTAGTTGCGCCCGGGGTTCGAGGCAGGGTTGAGCTGGGTCCAACCCCCGTTGACGAACGACCACGTAGCGTTGCCGCCGCCGCCCGAGTAGCCGTGCCCACCGTACAGGACTAGGTAACCGTCGTAGCTGTCATCGACGAGGACGCCGAGCTGCGTGCCGGGCGGGAACACAACGAGCCCCGAGCTGATGTTCGTCCAGGTACCGGCAGAGTAGGTCCAGGTGTCGGGATAGGCGTTGTACAGTTGTTCGCCCGAGAAGAGGACGACGTACCCGGCTTCGGAGTCGTAGGCCATCTGCGAGAAGCTCCGGGCGCTCGGGTTCACACTGATCGTCAACGTCAGGCTTGACCACTGCCCGTCCGCGAACGTCCAGGTGTTGGAGTCGGGCAATCCGAAGGTATCGTACCCCCCAAAGAGCAGCACGTAACTGTCGGCGGCGTCGTACACCATCGCCGCCCCGTCCCTCGCCCCCGGGGCGGTCGACGGCGCGAGCTGGGTCCAGACCCCGGCGGTGAAGCTCCAGGTGTCGCCGAGAGGGCCCGAACTGTTCGATCCTCCGAACAGCAGGATGTACCCGTCCGCCTGGTCGTACACCATCGAAGCGTACGAGCGGGCGGCGGGACTCACCGACGGATGGAGCGCCGTCCACAGACCGTGAACGAACTTCCACGTGTCGCCGAAGTTGGCGAAGTCCCATCCGCCGAACAGCAGCACGTACCCGGCCGCCTCGTCGTACGCCATCGCGGCCCCGTCGCGAGCCGTCGGCGCATGGAGGGCCGGGTTCGCCCAGACAGCGCCGTGGAACTCCCAGGAGTCGTTGCGGAGCCCCTGCGGGCCCGACCCGCCGAACACGAGTACGTTCAAGGTCGTGGTCCCATCCGCCATCCCGAACGCTCCGCGGCCGGACGGGTGCAAGGTCGTGCTGAGCTTCGTCCACACCCCGCCGACGAAGCTCCACGTGTCGGAGACGTCGTAGAGACCGGTGGACCCCCCGAACAGGATCAGCTCGCTGTCTTTCACGTCGTACGCCAAGCCGGTGCCGGCCCGGGGCGCCGGGGACTTGACGGGAGTCAGTTTGGTCCACTGGCCGCCCGTGAAGTTCCAGGTGTCGCCGAAGAGGGCAAACGTGGCGTTCAGGCCCCCGAAGAGGACGAGATAGCCGTCCTTCGCATCGTAGGCGAGCCGGGCCTGGTACCGGGCGGGGGGTGACGTGGTGGGCGTGATGTGCGTCCACTGACCGGCCTTGAGTTCCCAGGTGAGACCGTTGAGGGTGGGCCCGGCCTTGAGCCCTCCGAAGAGGACGACGTAACCGTCCTTGACGTCGTAACTCATGGACGAATCGATGAGCGCCCCGGGATTCGACGTGGGGGTCAACTGGGTCCAGAGCCCCGCCGCGAACTTCCAGGTGTCCGAAAGCCCGACCGTCCCATTCGACCCCCCGAACAGCACTACGTAATTGTCGACCACGTCGAACGCGATGCCCGCCCCGAAGCGCGCGGGGGGCGACGTCGCGGGATGGAGCTGCTTCCATAGCCCACTCGAGTACGACCACGTATCCCCGAGGGTGGCGGTGAGGGAGGCCCCGCCGAAGAGAAGCACGTACTTGTCGCGAGCGTCGTACACCAGGTTCAGCTCTTGCCGGTTGGTCGGCACCGTCGAAGCGGGTGACCACGTCGGAAGCGTGTTGGTCGTGAGGGGTCGGGGCAGGTTCCGCGCTGCGGCCGCGCCACAGTGCGCCCCGCTCCCCGAGGCTCCGCCGGAGCAAACCCAGGGCACGCCACCGGCAGGTCCGGCGCCTCCCCCCAACGAACTCTCCGCGGCTGCGACCTGTTGGGCGGGCGCGTCGGCGGCGTTCCTCGCCGGTGCGACCCCCGGTGTGGCCACCTCGGATGATCGCGATCCATGGACGATACCTCCGGCGCTGAGAAGCTCGATCGCGACCACCGCGAGCGCCAGCACCGCCCAACGACGACCCGGCGACTTTCCGCTCCTGCCTCGGGACCCCTCGCTGCCTAGCTCCGCCATGATCGATTCCTCGGGAGGCGCACGTAGGCGGCTCCGGGATATCAAACCCCACGGTCGCCGCCTCAATCAATGCGTCAATATGCGCACTGTTGAATTGACTCGAGGTCGAAGTCCCCTCCCCAACCGCCGGCTTGGGCGACGGCGCGAGAATCATCACGTGGCAAGCTCCAGGGCGAGCCTTGTGCCGGATTCCCCGCAGGTAGGGGTCGCGGGCGAGGTTTCTTCCGCGGGGGGAATCTGCCTCGCTCCCGTGTCGTCATCGAAATCCGCTGCAACGGCCCGCCGGCGCATCCACCCGCGGAAAGGGCTCCCCGAGGAGCTTCGCAAGTCGTGGGCCGAAACGTACGCGAAGACGCCGTATCGAGACCTTCCGTGGTTCTCGGAGAAGCCGTTCCCGTCCCTCGTTAGGGCCGTAGAGGACCGTCAGGTCGTCCCCCCGGGCCCGCTCTTGGACGTTGGGTGCGGCGCCGGGTCGAATGCGTTGTGGCTCGCACGCCACGACTTCAAGGTCACCGGCGTCGATATCTCTCCGGGGGCGATCGCCGCGGCCCAGCATCGGGCCCGCCGAGCGCGGATTTCCGCCGAGTTCCGCGTCGGGGACGCGCTGAACCTGCCTTTCCCTCGAGGGACGTTCCGCGTCGTCACCGATGTGGGTTGCTTCCACACGCTCCCTGTCGACCTACGGAACCGGTACGTCCAGGAGGTCCACCGCGTCCTGAAACCCGGAGGGTCGTACCTTCCGGCCTGGATCGCCCGGGAGGCGACGCAAGCGTTCGGCCCCCCCCACCGACTTTCGGTGGGTGACATGACGACGTACTTCGAGCGCGATTTCATCTTCGCCGAGACCGAGTACGGTCCGGCGTCCCCCCGCGGTGCCTGGAAGACGCGCCGGGGACTGCTGGCGTCCTACAGTGCGCGTCTGTTGCGGCGGTCCTCGCCGCAACCGCCACCCCGTTGACCCGTTGGTCGACTAGGTAGGGCGGGGCCTTCGCACGGTAGGCCCGAGCGGGACCCCGAACTGATCGGCCCACTTGATCGCCAACGGGTCGCGCCGAGGTCGGTACACGGCCTCATAGAACTGCGAGCGCGACCCGAGGGTCGCCGGGTCATACTCCTTCACGATTCGGAGCGCCTCCTCCCATGCCTCCCGGAAGTTCTTTTCCGAGCCGAAGCGGGCACCGACTTGACGATGGAACTCCGCCTCGGTCTGCGTCTGATCTCCAATGGCGAAGTACAGCTTCTCCGACGACGGGTCGCGGTACGCCTCATCGTCGCCCAGACGGTAGAGCGGGCGATCGTCGGCGCGCGCGCCCGAGGATGGGCCGGGGGTGCCTTGAGTGCCTGAGCCACCACGGAATCCGCGTTTAGCCGCAGCGTAGAAAATAGCCCGGTTCAAGCCCCACGAGTACGCCGAATCCCGTTCGAGCCCTAGCGCGTTCGCCCGGGCCGCCTGGAGCATCGCCATCACGGTGAAGCGGGTGATCCGGCCCTTGGCTGGCATGGGAGCTTCCGCGACAGGCCTGCGACCTAGTTAGGCCGCTCGCTCCTCCGGGCCGTGGCCGGGATCTCCGGCGCAGAGGAACCCTGGTTCGAGTGGAAGACCACCTGAAAGGTGCGGACGACCGTGGGGTCCCGAGTCCGATTCTTCCGTCGGGCGATCGACTCGCCCCCCTCGGGGGAGAGGTCTCGGACGCGGAGCACGAGGGAGACAGGCGTCCCCCTGGAAGGTGCTGCCGGTCGGGGTCAGGAATTACTACACTCGGTTCCCGTTCACGGCACTAGCCGCGGCCCCGGCAGAACCCGTTCGCCGTCACGGAATCGATACTTGCGATCATTCACCCCACAGCTTCCTCGTTCAACACCAGTCCCTACCGCACCATTCACCGCATGCGGAGGCTCTGTCTACCGCTGGCCGAGTTCCCCCGCACGTGAGAAGACCTCCCCACGAGGAGTTCGCCGACATCCACGGCGTCGGCACGTACATTGACCGCCGGCTCGGCGCTCTCGCGTCTGGAGGTCCCGTCGGAAAGGGAGCGATCCAACTTGGCCAACCGGAGCGAAAGGCGATCCTCGACTTCGTGAAGTCCCGCACGGGCGAGGTCGGTCGTCTCAGAATCCGGACACTACTTGCATGGCTTCCGGTCGCCGCAAGTCGACTGGGTGATGAGTTCCTCGCGCCCGACCGGGGCGCCCCCATGGCGTTCCACGAGGCTTTCGCTGAGTACTCCCGTTCGACGAAGGAAACCGCCGCGTCCTGCCTTGGGTCCTTCTGGCGGTGGTGGTTCGACCGAAAAGGGGAGGAGATCCCTCGATGGCTTCGGATCCGCCTCGCGAGGTGGCAGCCGACGAATAGCGCCTCGGACATGCTCACCCGGGACGACATCGCACGAATCGCCGAGAGCACTCGGAACGCACGGGACAGCGCTTGGCTCTGGATTCTCTTCAACTCAGGGTGCCGGCCCGGCGAAATCTATCGCCTCAGGATCGGAGATGTTGTACCTCATCCGGAGGGGTTCATCGAGCTGAGAGTGGTTCGAGAGAAAGGATCGGCCCCCGAGCCTGCCCCCGTGTACGAAGACGCGGTCCCTGCACTACTGGGGTGGCTTTCCGTTCATCCGCGCCACGATGCTCCAGACGCGCCGATCTGGGTGAATCTTACAGGTAGCCGGGCCGGCCAGTTGGCAACGTACCGAGCCATGTGCAAGTCACTCGAGGTGGCAGCCCATCGAGCGGCGGTGAGCAAGCCGGTTACGCCCTACGCCTTGCGGCGTTCCCGACTCACGATGCTGGCCAAGGACCCCGCGATCTCGACTTCGATCCTCGAACGCGTCGCCGGTTGGGTGCCCGGCAGCAAGGTCGCGCGACACTACATCCACCTGAGCGGCAAGGACGTGATCGGCGCCCTCAACGCTCGGTATGGGGTGAACTCCCCCGAGGAGGAGGAGACCCGCGTCGACGCTCATCCGCGATTGAAGTGCGGAGAGTGCCATTCAGCGAATCCAGCTGGCGCGGCGTATTGCATGACCTGCGGCGGTTCCCTGTCACTTCCCGAAGGCGGGCATAGCGAGAAGGTTCAGGCGCTGGCCGAGGAGGTTGCCGAACTCGTTCGTAAGCCCGAAGTCCTGGCGTTCCTGGTGCGGTCCCTCACTGGGGGCAACTCGGGCAGAACGCGTGCTCGCCGGGGATGAGCGCCCCGGCTCAACTGGGGGTTCGATTGACGGGAGACCCGAAAGGGTCGGAATGAGGCTCAGGGTGGGTGCGCGCCCGCACAGCGCACGGGCAAAGAATTTGTACTAGGAATCGAATGTATGTTCGATGCATCAAACATGAACTTCCGCCATCCGCTCACTCAGGTCCTTGGGAGTACGATCAGAGTAGACCTTCTCCGTGTACTATCGCAAGCGCATGGCGCGCCTTTGAGCGGACGGGAACTTGCCCGTCGCGTCGGGGCGTCCCCCTCTCAGGTCAACGCACACCTTCGCACCCTCAGATCCCAGGGGCTGGCTCGAGTCCTAACGATTGGACGGGTTCATTCGTGGAGCCTGTCACCCGAACACGCCCTCGTGGGCCCTCTCCAACGCCTATTCGACGGCGAAGTTGGGCTGTTCGATCAGCTGCGGGAGAGGCTGGAGGTGACTGTACGACCCCTCCCGGTTGAGCGAGCTGTCCTTTTTGGATCCGTGGCGCGCGGCGACGAGCGCCCGGAGAGCGACATCGACCTCTTCATCGAGACGAGAGGTGACGCAGAGAAGGAGACTGTGTCCGACGCGCTGAGCCGCGCCAGTCTTGAGTTTGCGGTGCGCTTCGGCAACCCGCTCTCGAGTCTAATCCTAACCCGGGCCGAGGTCCGGAACGGACGGAATCCCGCCTTGCTCGCATCTATCGAGCGGGAGGGACTCCGTCTCGGGGTCTGAACCCTTGGCGCCGTCCCGAGTCGCGGATGTTCCCCGGAGTCGCGATGTTGTCTATCTGCGTCGGGCGAGCGAGCTTCTGAGGGCCGTCGAGTGGGGATTGGAAAATGGGCTCGCGAACGTGGCCTCAGTAAACGCCGTGCAGGCCGCGATCTCGGCCAACGACGCGTTCCTTGTCCACTACTTAGGGCAGCGATCCGCTGGCTCCGACCATCACGATGCCCTTAGACTACTCGCCGGCGCAGCGCCTCCAGTACGGCGAGAGATTGGTCATCATCTTCAGCGTGTCTTGAACCGGAAGACTGAGGTCGAGTATCAGGACCGAAATGTATCGATGCGCGACGCCCAGGAACTGGCGAAGCATGCCCGCCGGCTCATCGACATCGTTCGACGGGAGCTCGAGCCCTAGACGAGGGGTCTGCGAAGACTCATTTTGAACGCGGAATCAGATCGAGGGCCGGCCTCACGTCCTCGCGATTCAATGTCCTCGCTCGGAACTACCGGACAGTTCACATCCGTGCTCTGAGGGGGGGCTCACTTTGCTTCGACCTCAAGTAGGATCTTTTTCGATCCAATCTTCGAGAGAGCAATCGATTCCGTCCCCTTGAGACCCATGCTCCGCCGAAGATCCTCCGGGATCCGGAGCACGACCCCTCGTCCGCTATGGGAAAGCTTCCTCCGGAGCTTCAACGGCGCGCCCCAGATTCCCAGACGACGTGCGACTTTGATCGTGCGATTGCTGTCGGCCTCGTCGATGAACTCTTCGCCGGACACAGAACACCGGTGTCCGCGCTCGACAAAGGCAAGCCCTTCGATCTCGGAGAGTATGTCGTCCACCGCCACCAGTTCTCCTTTGCCACAGACTGGGCACTTCATTTCCCCCTCACCCCTCTGTTCCCGTAATCACGTGGACTAAACCCTCTTCCCGAAAGTAACTGAGCACCAGGTTCTTCGACCCGCCTGTTCGAACCCAGACCTCCAACTTCCTCCGCCCAGGGGAAACCACCCTGACCGGGGAGCGAAGGGCGTCGCGCAAGTCGTTCACGTCCCAGTCCCAGTTTCGCATCTTCGCATTTCGAAAATGCTTCGACGGCTCGATGCGGATGTGGTCGGGGTCGAATGGGAGCAACTTTCACCACACAATGTAATGCTCTCCAATACTCAAGTCGGCCTCGTCCAGGGATTCGAACTATTCGGCAATGCACCCCCCGACACATCGTCACCGGTTTGCTGACGAGAGATCGCCTCGAATACCGGTCAGGTTCGTAGGGATGTGAACCTCTAACGCGACCGAAGTGGTCTATCGCCTGATCGCCTCTTCAGTCCCGGGAGAATTCAGCCCAGAAGGGGGCCACGCGCCGCGACAACTCTCTCGTGCATCGAAGGCTTCTTGTATTGTAATGCATTATAATATCCGGGGGACCTTATGGCCGAGTTCGAGGCCACGGTGCGGCGAGTTGGAGACTCCATGGGAGTCATCATTCCGCATCGCGTCATGACTCAAATCGGCGCCCACCCGGGCCAACGCCTTCGAATCGTGATTCCGGAGAAGGTCGACTGGAGCTCGGTGTGGGGAAAGTTTCGAACGCGCGAGGCCACCGGTGAGCTCATTCACAGAGCACGCACCGAACGCGACTGATGTTCTTCCTCGACAGCTACGCCATCATCGAGATGGCCCGTGGCAATCCCTCCTATCGACCCTATGTTCGCGAGCCTGTGATCACGATGCGAGCCAACCTCCTCGAGGTCTATTACATCCTTGCCCAGTCCAAGGAGACCGCGCTCGCCGATTCCTCCCTGAAGCTATTGGGTCCACACTCGGTCGATTTGCCGGTTGAGCTCATCGCGCGCGTAGCCGAGTTCCGACTACTGAAGAAGGGATCCACCGGGCGACGATTCTCGTACGCTGACGCCTCAGGATACGTCTACGCGCGGGAGAACGGGTACGAGTTCCTCACCGGGGCTGAGGAATTCGAAGGCCTGCCATCCGTGCGATACGTCCGGTGATGAAGGGAGTAGTCGCAATGCGGGAGTCGTCGTTGGTGGTTCACATCACCGTGCGTCGATCCTCGGGCGCGAGTCGTTACAGACTCTGGGCGGAAGAGGATGGGGACTTCGGCGTCGCCCTTGCCCGATCGTGTACCTTGGATGGACTCCGAAGGAACGCCACCCGCGAGATCCGTGAGCAATGGAAGATGGGGCGTTTGGAGGGGACGAACCGGCGCATTGGGGCAGACCCTGCTCCAGAGATAGTTTGGTATCGATCCAGCCGACGCTATGCTCGCTTGGCAGGACGAGAATTGGCCGAGATTCGAAAGCGTTGGCGTGAGTCAGAGCGAACGGCCCGAAGGATTGAACGGGGACTTCGCCGGGCGGGGGCATACGCCAGTGAGGCACGATTCATTGCTCGCGGCCAGGTACGCATCGAACTTGATCTTGAGCGATCCAAGCACACGGGTCGCCTTGAGGCCGCTCCTTGGAGCCCGTGACGGGCGCATCCTTGGGGATTCGAACTCTTCGGTGAGGTCCCCCCTGGCACCTGAACTTTTCTTCGATGCCCTGCACAGGAACCGCACCCTCAAAGGTCGGCTCGAGGACGCCTCCTGATGAGCCGACCGTAAGTGAACTAACCCAAGGCGCGGCAAGAATTTGCTCTGCTCACCCAGCGCGGTGAGGAGGCGAGTTGGGGAAAGGGGATCCGAGTCCTAAACTCCACCCCACTCAGAGACAAAGCGGAAGAGTGCATCGACGCCGACTACTACTCAGGGAGTGCGACCGAGAAAGTGTGCAACCTAGGCGAGAGAATGAGGACGGTATCCCACCCGATAGCCGTCGTGTTGAGTCTTGCACCTGCCGAGAGGTGTACTGACGCCCCCCAAGACTGTGGCGTGTCCGACGTCCCCCCCGGCACCCCGCTGGGTTCGAGAGGTTCC
>JAKIWS010000013.1 GCA_022749895.1 Thermoplasmata archaeon | reverse complement strand
GGCGGCGGTCACGCGCGGAGGAGCCCGGGGGACGGTCGTCCACATCGACCACTTTGGGAACGCGATCACGAACATCCCGTCGTCCTCGATCCCCGCCTCGATTCGCACGGCGGAGCTATCCGTGCGAGGTCGCACGTCGCGACGCGTCGCCGTGCGGTCGATCTACGAGGAGCTCCCGAAATACACGGTCGGGCTTCTCGGGTCGAGCTTCGGGACGCTGGAACTCGCGGTGCGCGAAGGCTCGGCCACCGCGCGGCTTCGGCTCCAGGTCGGTCACGCCCTCCGGGTCCGCTGGCGGCCGGGCCGGCCGGGCAGGCGGTAAATAGAACGCCGGATAGCTGAGCTAATTTCCACGCGCCGCGTGGTCCCGGAGTCTCACCGAATCATGGCCAAGCGTGACTACTACGAGGTGCTCGGCGTCGAACGCGACGCGACCGCCGAGCAGGTCAAGACCGCGTACCGGAAGCTCGCCCGCCAGCACCACCCCGACATGAACAAGGACAACCCGAAACCGGCGGAGGAGAAGTTCAAGGAGCTGAGCGAGGCGTACGAGGTCCTCGTCGACTCGTCGAAACGACGCAAGTACGACCAGCTCGGTTTCGGAGGGGTCGAGTCGGACTTTGGACCTGGCGGTTTCACGTGGCAGAACTTCACGCACGTCGGCGACTTGGAAGACCTGCTCGGGAGCTCGCCGTTCTTCGAGCAGCTCCTCCGCAACGGGGCGGTCGGTGATCTGTTCGGCGAGTCGCGCGGCCGGGGTCGCTCCCGATCGAGCCGCGTCGCCATGCGCGGTAACGACGTCGAGATCGCGATCCGCCTGCCGCTCGCCGTTGCGGTCACCGGCGCGGAGCAAAAGATCGAAGTGCCGCATGCTGGCCCGTGCCTCGACTGCAAGGGCACCGGGGCGAAGAACGGCACGGCGCTCGAGACCTGCCCGCAGTGCGACGGCCTGGGGCAGATCCGTCGGGCCCAGAGCCGCGGATACTCCCAACTGATCACGATCAGCGAATGCCCGACGTGCCGCGGGACCGGGAAACGGATCCGCGAACGATGCCCGACCTGCGGCGGCGCCGGGATTTCGCGGGAGGTCCGCACGCTCGAAGTGAAGATTCCTCCGGGCGTCGATGATGGGACCGTGCTCCGGCTCGCCCGCCAGGGGGAGATGTCCGCCGTGGGCGGTGTCCCGGGGGACCTGTTCGTCCAAGTTCTCCTCGAACCGTCCGAAACCTTCCGCCGGGTCGGACCGGACGCCTACACCGAAATCCGGGTCCCGCTCGGTCCGGCGCTCCTCGGGGGGGAGGCCCGCGTGGAGACGCTGACCGGCCACGCGATGCTCAAGATCCCACCGGGAACACAACCGGAAAGCCAGTTCCGCCTGCGCGGCGAGGGGTTTCCTCGACTCAACTCGGCCGACCGTGGCGACTTGATCGTCGTCGCCCACATCGACGTCCCGCGTACGCTCGACCCGCACCAGAAGGAACTCGTGAAGGAAGCGTTCGGCTCCGGTCCCGCCTCCGGCAAGCGCTCCGGGATCTTCGGGCGCCGCACCTAGGCCATGCCGGCGGAACCGGGCGACGTGGCGTCCGAGCACTACTATTCGGAACGGCCGACAAGCTCCTCCGCGCCGCGCCTTCTCCGTTTCCTCTACCGGGGCGAGGTGCTCGCCTTCGAGGTCGACCGTGGGGTCTTCGCGAGCCACGGGGTCGACCCCGGGACGGCGCTCCTGATCGGCTGCCTGGACCCGCGCCCTACCGACCGGGTCCTTGACTTGGGATGCGGATGGGGGGCCATCGGCATCGCCGCGGCCAAGGCGGCGCCCCAGGGCCACGTCCTCCTGACCGATGTCAACCGCCGGGCGGTCCTCCTCACACGGTCGAACCTGCGCCGCAACCGCATCGCCAACGGGGAAGCGCGGATCGGCTCCATGTTCGAGGCCGCGCAGGGTATCTCGTTCGATATCGTCGCGACGAACCCGCCGTACCACATCGGCCGCCCGGCGATCCTGGCGCTGCTCGAGTCGGTCCCGGCCTATCTCCGGCCCGACGGGTACCTCCTGATGGTCGGCAAGGGAAGCCAGGGGATCCGGTACTACCAAGGGTGGCTGGAAGAGCGCTGGCCGGGCTCTGTCGAGGTCGCCGACCGGGGAAGCGGCTACCGCGTGCTGCGCGTCCGGCCCCGCCCGAGGAGCTTCCAGAGGTAAAGGCGCCCCAAGTGGCGGAGGTAGAGCCCCATCTGCCGGCGGTCGAACTTGCTCTTGCCGGCGAGCCGGGGCCCGAACTCGAACGCGATCTCCTGGATCGGGGTCGGTCGGCATTTGACGAGAACCTCGAGCCCTATCTTGTAGCCGATCGGCGTGAGGCGCTCGAGCTCCACCGCGTCCCGTCGGAACGCGAAGAACCCGCTCATGGGATCGCCGACCCGGGTGAGCGGCCGCGCGAGCTTCCGCGCCCCCCACGAGATGAGGCGGCGGAGTCCCGGCAACCCCGGCGAGCTCGCCCCGGGGACGACACGGCTCCCGAGGACGAAGGCCGCCCGCCCCTGGCGGATGGGATCGATCATGCGAGGGAGGAGTTCCGGCGGGTGGCTCCCGTCCGCGTCCATCACGACGACGATCCCGCCGTGCGAATTCCGCACACCCTCGACGACGGCGGTTCCCAGTCCGCGCACCCCTTGGCGGACGATCAGACGGTACGGGGGCGGGGCGCCCCACGCCGCGACGAGCTCCGCGGTCCCGTCCCGCGAGTCGTCGTCGACCACGACGACCTCGGCCGCGTAGCCGGCGACCGCCCGGTCGATGCGGGGCCGGAGGAGGGCGAGGGAATCATGCTCCCACAGCGTCGGCAGGACGATCGACACGCCGTCGTCGACCGCCACAGCGCGCTCACCGGACTCGGCAAATAGGGTTGGCGCGGAGCGCAACCGCCTCTTTCCGAAGCTCTTAAGAAGGGAGCGCCGCTCGGCGGCCCCGCCCTCGGACGGAGGGGGTGGGCCGTGCCGTCGGCCCCATCGAACTCCGTTCCACCGGCCCAACCACCCCTGAAGGAGCGTGCGCACCGCGGCGAAGGAAAAGAAGGACGCTGCCGAAGCAGCGCCCGCACCGGCCCCGACGCCAGCGGCCGAGCCGGAGAAAGCTCCGAAGAAGGAGAAACCGGGGAAGTCGCGCGAACCGAAGGAGGGGAAAGAAGGCAAGGAAAAGAAGGCGAAGACCGGGGCCCCGCAGGAGAAGAAGGCGCGGCGACCGGCGCCGGACAACCCGAACTTCCGCTACATCGTACGGGTCGCCAACACGGATCTGGACGGTCTCCGCCCGGCCGCGCTCGCGCTCACCGGAGTGCCCGGCGTGGGCCTTCGCATCGCCGAGGTCACCTGCCGCCTCGCCGGGGTGCCCCCGCGCGAGATGCTCGGGAACATTCCGGAAGCGACCGTGGAAGGTCTCGAAGGGATGATCAACGAGCTCCCGAAGAGGCTCCCGCCGTGGATGCTGAACCACCCGGCCGACCACGCGACGACCGAGATCCACCACTACATCTCGGCCGAGCTCGAGACGTCCCGGCGGGACGACGTGAACCTGATGAAGATGATCCGGTCGTACCGCGGCGTCCGCCACGAGCGCGGTCAGAAGGTCCGCGGCCAACGCACGCGGAGCAACGGCCGGACGGGTATGGCCGCGGGCGTGCTCAAGAAGGTCGCGAAGGAAGCCGCGGCCGCGAAGTCGAAGGAAGCCAGCGCGCCCACCGCCGCCCCGGCGGCGGCACCGGCGCCGGCCGCCGCCGAGAAGAAGAAGGTTTAGACCGATGGGCGACCCCAAGTTCCTGCGGCGCGGCTACGACCGGCCCAAGCATCCGTGGGAGGCCCAACGGATGGAGGAGGAGCGCAAGCTGCTCCAGAAGTACGGGCTCAAGAACAAGCGCGAACTCTGGCGGAGCCAATCCGTGCTGCGCGGTTTCCGCCGTCAAGCTCGGGACCTCCAGGCGCGGCTCCGTACCGGCGAGCCGCAGGCGCGGGTCGAGGCCGACGGGCTCCTCGGGCGCCTCACGCGATTGGGGATCCTTCCCGTGGGCACCCCCAGCATCGATGACGTGCTCGCGCTCACGCCCGAGGTCGTCCTCCAGCGGCGCCTCGAGTGGATCGTCTGCGCCCGCGGCTTGGCGGGGACGTGCAAGCAGGCACGGCAGATGATCGTCCACGGCCACATCGCCCTTGACGGGCGGCGGATCACCCGTCCGGGGTACCTCGTCGCGGGTTCCGAAGAGGCACGGCTCGCCTACGCTCCGACGAGCGGGGTCGCCGACGACACGCACCCGATCCGCATGGCGATGCAAGAGAAGCAACAGGCTCGCAGCGAAGCCCCGCCCGCGCCCATTGAGCCGACGACGGAGGGACGGTAGTCCATGGGCAAGATCGGGATCGCGCACATCTTCGCGAGCTACAACAACATTCACATCACCGTCACCGACGTGACGGGCGCCGAGACGTTGACGAAGGCGACGGGCGGGATGGTGGTCAAGGCCGCGCGGGACGAATCGAGCCCGTACGCCGCGATGAAGGCCGCCGACCAGGTCGCCGCCGCGATCAAGGAGAAAGGCTACGATACGCTCCACGTTCGCGTCCGCGCGCCCGGCGGGAACCGGTCGCGGTCGCCCGGACCCGGGGCGCAGGCCGCGATCCGCGCCCTCGCGCGTGCCGGGGTCAAGATCAGCCGCATCGAGGACGTCACACCCGTCCCCCACGACGGAACGAAGCCCAAGGGGGGCCGCCGCGGGCGGCGGGTGTAGCATGGACGTCCAGGTCGTCGAGATGGCCCCGCGCTCGATGCGCCTCGAGCTCACGGAGACGACGGCGTCGCAGGTCAACGCGATCCGCCGCACGTTGCTCGCCGACGTCCCGAAGCTCGCCATCGACGATGTCGAGTTCCACCTGGGGCCCATCCGCGACGAGGCGACGGGGAAGGACTACGATTCGTCGACGAGCATGTTCGACGAGGGGGTCGCGCTTCGCTTGGGCCTCCTCCCGATCCCCACCGACCTAGGTCAGTTCCGTCGGAAGGAGGAGTGCACCTGCGAGGGCGCGGGATGCACCCACTGCCAGGTGATGTTCTCCATCGACAAGAAAGGCCCCTGCACCGTCTACGCGGGGGACGTCGTCCCGCTCGGGGACTCCTCGCTCGCGATCCTGGAGCCGGAGATCCCGATCGTGCGGCTCGGCGCCCGCCAGGCGCTGCTCGCCTACGCGACCGCGGTCATGGGCACGGCGAAGGAACACTCGAAATGGCAGGTGGCGCAAGCGGTCGGGGTCAGCCCGCGCCCCCACGTCGCGATCTCCCGTCAGAAGGACGACACCGACGCGTGCTTGAAGCGCACGGCCCAGGTCTGTCCGGTGAATATCCTGGAGTTCGCCAACGGCAAGCTCACGGTGACGGAGGAATCCAAGTGCATCCTCTGCGGGGCGTGCGAGAAAGCCTGCCCGCACGGCTCGATCAAGATCACCGCCGACACGTCGAAGTTCTTCCTCAAGATGGAGACCGACGGGAGCCTCAGCTGCCGGGAGGCGCTCCGGTTCGCCATGAAGGACATCAAGCGCCGCTTCGAGGACCTTCGGGAAGCGGTCCAGGCGCTCCCCTAGAGGCCCGGGCGACCGCGGGCGTCCAGTCGTACCGCAAGAGGGCGGCGACGCCCCCGAGCGACGCGAGCCGCTTGCCGGCGTCGCCTTCGTCTCGGACCACCACGACGCGCGCACGGTTCTGCCGCGCCCCGTCGACGATCGGGATCACCGCCGGGTCGCGGAGCTTGCCGTCGCCGACGAGCAGCACCTGAATCGCCCCGGCTTCGCCCGCTTCCCGGGCCTCCCCCGGCCCGACGGCGGCCCGACGACCTCCGGCGACCGCCTCCATGAGCCGCTCGACGAGCGCCACCTCCTCCGCGGCGACGCTCGTGGCGAGCACTTCGGACGCTCGACCGCTTCGCAGGAGCTCGTCGACGCCGACCCGGCCCCCGGCGGACGCGCTGAAGACGTGGATCTTCGCCGCCATCTTCGGCGCGCCCTCACCGAGCGCCTTCGCGACCGCCTCCTTGAGGAACCCGGGTCCGGCGAGCACGATCGCGTCCGCGCGCTCCCCCTCCCGCGCGAGGAGTCCGACGAGCTCGTCGATGTACTTCCGGCGGTCCTTGTCGCCCTGCTCCCCTCCGAACTGCTTCCCGGCGAGGGTACGGTTCACGTCGGCGACGGCGTCGACCACGCGCCCGCGCGCTCGGGCGATCGTCGATTCCCCCCAGTCGACGGCGGCGAGCAGGATCGTCGCCTCCCCCTCGCGACGCATCCCCTCGTCGAGGAGCGCGCGGTCGGAGGCGCTCACTTGGGGTTTCTGCACGGTGATGTCGGAGCGTTCTTCGAGGTCGAGCGTGTGGTGGCGCCCGATGTCGAACGGCCCTTCGACGATCGGCCCGGTCACGCGAACGTGCTTCGAGAACCCATGGAACTCGACCGCTTCCACGCGCACGACGAGCCAGACGCGGCGCCGGTCCCGTTGGGCCGCCGGGGCGTCCTCCGGAGCCTCCGGGTCGCGGCGGGTCGTGGAGGACCCGACGAGGTCGCCCGGCTGGATGATGCGCGAGATCCGCCAGAGATCGCTCGGCGTTTCGAGACGGAGCTTGAGGAGCCCGGTCTTGCGGTCCTCGTGGATCAGGCGCACGGAGCTCCCCGGCTCCCCACGACGGGGCGACCGTACATAGACGCTCGCTCGCCGCGCCTCGGACGAATCCGGCCCCCCCACCGTCCCTCGTCGCGGTGAACCGGGAGGCCCAAACTCGGAACCATCAAGTACGGTCACCTCGGTCGGCCGTCCCGGGAGTTTCGGGCTTGGGTCGGTACGCTTCCCTCTTCGACCGCGCCGGGTTCCGGCCGTTCGCGGCCGCCGGGTCGCTCGCGTATGCCGCCCCCCTCGTCGTGAACATCGTCGTGGCGTGGGCGGTCGCCGAGGCGTATCCGGGCGTCGGCCAGTCGGTGACGTTCGTGGCGCTGGCCCTGGTCTTCCTGGGCCTGAGCGCGACGCTCCCGACGCTAGCCTCCGCCGCGTTCTCCGGCGCCCTGGCCGACCGGTGGCCACGGCGGCGCCTCATGATCGCGGTCAACGCGGTCTTCCTCGTCGCCGTCGCGCTCCTCGTGCTCGATCTTCTCGCGCGTCCGACGGCGCCGGTCGGCGCGCCGGGGGCGCCGGGATTCTACCTGCCGCTCTGGGTCGTATTCGTCTACCCACTATGGGCGGCGATCACGACCACCACCACGATCTTTCGCCCAGCGTACAACGCGTCCCTCCCCCGCCTTGTGAGTTCGGCCGACCTCGGGCGGGCCAACGGTCTCGTCTACGCGATCGCGATCGCGCTCGGCGTTGCGGCGTCGATCCTCGCGACGGAGCTCATGGCGCAGTTCGGCCATCCCGGAGTCGGCTACGGGCTCGGGGTCGCGCTCGTGCTCGGCCTCACCGCCCAGTTCGCGCTCCAAGCCCTGCCCCCCGAGCTGGACCGCCGCGCCGACCGGCCGAGGGGCTCGTTCCTTCGCGACGTGGTCGCCGGTTACCGGTATCTCGTCGGTCGACGCGCGCTGTTCCAGCTGACCCTCGGTGCCCTGGCCGTGAACTTCCTCAACGCGATGGCGTTCGTGCAGCTGGCGCTCTACGCGACGACCTGGCTCGGGATCGCGAACTCCCAGGCGTACCTCTACGGCGTGCTCCTCGGAGGTGCGACGTTGGGGGCCGGCGTCGGAGCGCTCGTCGTCAACAAGCTCCACTTCGAGCGTCGGGCCGGGACGATGATCATCCTGCTCGTGATCGCGCAGGGCCTGAGCGTGTTGGCCCTCGGCGTGTTCCGGTCGTTGCCGTTCGCGCTGGTGGACATGTTCTTTTTCGGGATGTTCCCGGGCATGTCCCAGACGATCTTCCTCGCGACGGTCCAGGGAACGGTCCCGGACGATCTCCTCGGGAGGGTCTTCGCCGCCGACGAGGTCGGCAGCTATGCCCTCGTGCCCGTGGGTCAAGCCGTCGGGGGAAGCGTCACGCTCGCGACCGGAGCCGTTGAGCTGACGTTCCTCCTCTCCGGGGCGTTGACGGTCGCGGTCGGGGCTCTTCTCTCGGCGTTCCGTTCGCTCCGGCACCTCGCGATCCTACCGGCGGAAGGTCTCCCAATACCCCCCCCGGGCGCGGTGAACCCCCCGGCGTTCGAGCCCGGGGATGTGGGCCCGGGATAGTCGTTCCAAGCCGTGCGGTCTCGCGGACCGCCCCGGTCGCTTGGGGGGGAGGGCCGCCTGCGACGGTGCGTCCCCGGAGGCCGGCCCTACGTCGATGCGTTCGCGCCGGCGGACGGCGGAGCCCGGTTCGGCGGCGTGCCCCGCCGCACGATGCGCCGATGGGCGTCGACGAACGCGACGAGGAAGAGGAAGTACGAGACGAACAGCCACGATAGGTCGGAGGTAATGGGTCCCGCGAGTCCGGACGGTGAGACGGCGCCCGTCCGCACGACGAGGATGTACGTGGGAAACAGACCGGAGACGGCGAGGCCGAGCAGGATCGAGATGACGGCCGCCCAGAGGAGCGCGAGGGCGACGGCGATCTTGCCGCCGGGTCCCAAGAGGTGGACCGCGATGAGGGCGTACGTGACGTACGAGAAGAGGAACGTCGCGGCGATCGACGCCCCGAACTCGAGCTCCACCCAATTCGGGGGCGTGGAGGTCGGCTCGAAATAGGCGTAGACCGCGATCGGAACGATCGCGAGCACCAGGAACGCGAGTGCGAGGAAGAACGACCGGTGGGCGTGCCCGACCCGCGTGCGGTGGAGCGCGCCCCATTCGTGGCGCCCGAGCCAGAGGAACAGGAGTCCGATCACGGTGAACACCGGGTTGAGGTACAGCAGAAAACCTCCGGCGGGCAGCACGGTGCCGGCGGCGAGGAACGAGTAGAGACTGCCGATGCCTTCGACCGCGAAGCCGATCGAGAAGATCGTGAGGCTCAGACGGAGGTTGACCGTCATGGCCTCCTCGAGGGGGAGCTCCCCGGCACCGTCACGTCGGGGGGCCGGCCGTCCCTCCGGCCTCGCTCACTCCCGGCGCGGGCGTCGGCGCCGGCGATCGTCGGACCCCTCGTCGTCCCCGCCGCGGTCGCGCGGCCGGAAGCCCGAACGCGGCGGACCGCTGAACCGACGCGGGGGCCCGCGGCCACCGCCTCCGCCGCGGGAGTACCCGCCTCCGCCGAATCGGGGTCGCCCTCCTCCGCGATCGTAGCTTCGTCCCCCGCCCCGGGCTCCGGGACCATCGCGCCGGGGTGGAAGCGTGAACCGGTTCCCGCACGAGCTGCACTCCCCGGCGACGGTCCCGTCCTCGTTGGTCGAGAAACGGAGGGGCCCGCCGCATTCGCGGCACGGACGGGCGCGGGAAAGTCCTCCCTCGTCCCCGCCGCCTTCGGGCCGCCGACGCTGGGGCCGGAAGTTCTCGGTCGGGGCCTCCGCGCGGACGGGGGCGTCGGCGCGGACCGGCGTGACGCGGTACGTGAACGTCGCCTCACAGTCGGCGCAGACCGCAGCGATCCCCACGCCGTCGGGCGCCGCCTGGAAGTGGAGCGCTGACCCGCAATCGGGACACTCCGGCATGTTCTGCGCGATCTCGGGCGCCGAAGGGCCGCCCGCCGCCGCGGTTCCTGCGGGCACCGTGGGGCCGCTATCGACCCCGCCCTCTCCGCCGTCCGCGGACGATCCGCCGGGGACGATCGAGAAACTATGGCCGCAGGCGCCGCAGGTCCCGGAGAGCACGCGGGTCGTATAGGCGGCGTACTCGAGGGAGCTTCCGCAATCCGGACAGGTGTGGGACATTTGCTTACCTGAAATGGGCGATACGCACGCCCTCATTACAAGTGGCTGCGGCGCATCGACGCCGAAAACGGGGTCCGGGCCGCGCCGGGGACCTAGAGCTGGTGCACCCGGCGATTGTGCTCGCTCAGGGCTTCCGGGCTCGGTAGGATCGCCCCACAAATGATGCACTTGTCCCCGTGCGGCTGGTGCAGTCGTTGGATCTCCGGGTCGGCCATCTCCGCATGGTCCCGCGACATATGCTCGGGGAGCTTGGACTCCTCGAACGGCGTCTTGCACACCGGGCACGGTACCATCATGGACGTCGGTAGCCAACGAGGACGATTATGGGTTCGGTTCTCGGGACGGAACCCCGAGATTGATGCCGTTCCAACCCGGACGGCCCCGAGAAACGGTTCCTCCCCAGGACGACGATTCCGACGGCGTCCCGGGGAGGCGAGATGAAAAGGGGCCGGGGTTACGGCCGCGGTGCGGACTGGTAGACCGCCTGCACGACGCCGCCCGGGATCTCGAAGACCGCGAACCAGCCGATCTTCGGGATCTCCTGCTTCGGCATCAGCACCTTGCCGCCGTGCGCGGTGATCTTCTTCGTCGCCGCGTCGACCGACTCGACGAGCACGTAGCTCAGCGTGGAGGCGGGCATTCCGTCCATGGGCTTCATCAGACCGCCGCCCGGTCCCGACCCAGCGTCGAACGTCCAGTAGTCCATCCCGGTGTCCATCGATTCCTTCTTGATCTTCCATCCGAAGACCGCTTCGAGGAACTTCTTGGTCGCCGCCGGGTCGTTCGTCGAGTACTCGATGTGCACAACTGCTCCGGGCTTGGGGTCGCTCATGGTGGTTCCAACTTGTCGGATGTCCCGACGTTCCAGCCCCGGGTTTCCGCACTAAAACACCTCTGGGGGAGGGGATGAAACGGGCCCCGGCCGAAGGTTCCCCCGTGGGCGTCGTCGGCGGGGTCTGAGGTCTCACACGGAGAGAACGGCGGGTTCCGAGCTCCAGGTAGTCGGTCGGTCCATCGTCGAGGCGGACCCGACCGGCTCGCTCCCAGCCGCCGTCGCCCCTACGGGACCGTGCGGGGTCGGGGCCGCGGTGCCGGAGCCCCTCCGCCCGATTCCGCGGGCGGGAGAACCGGCGCGCCGCCCGGAGCGGCCCAGGAGCGCGGAATCGTCAGGGGGAGCTTGGCCGCCGCGTACGCCAGCCCTCCGGTGACCCCCAGCGTCACCCCGAGTATCGCGAACGGAGGCGGACCCGGCGGAATGCGCGCGAAGTAGAACGTCTCCGAAAGGATCGGGAGCGGCACCAGCGCCAATGCACAGACCGCGGCCGTCCACTCCACGCGGAAAAATCCGAAAAGAACACGGAGAACGATGCGACGGGCGCGCAAGGAGGGACGGATAACCCCCATGCTACACGGTCTGCTACGTTCTACTATATAGCATTCAGAGCTCTACGGGGAGTCGGTCGTTCCGACGCACGAACTGGCTGCTCCGTATCGCGGGCGGCCACCTCTTGGGCCGACGATTCAGTTCGGCCCCGCTCGACGACCGAGGGAGCGATCGGGGCCGCCCTTTCCCGGACGATGAGCTGCCCGACGAACTTCGTCGGCGCCCGCTAGTGTCGCCAGGTGTCGGCGAGGAAATGCCCGAGAAGGCAGCCCACGCCCCGGCATCCTTGACCACCGAACATGATGAAGTGGCCGTTCGGCCCGATCGGAGCGAACGCCGCCCCGGCCCGCGGCATCGGCGCGGTCCCGGTCTTGAGCAGCGCCCACGCCCCGTTCGAGAACACCCAGCTGTCGCCGAGATACCCTTTGAGCGCGCAGAGGGGTCCGGTGCAGCCGAACCCGCCGAACAGGAGCGCCTGGCCGGTGCTGGTATCGAACGCGAACGACGCGTCGCTCCGACCGGTCGGGGCCGTCGCGAGCGTGAGGCTGGTCCAGGTGCCCCCGACGAACTTCCAGGTGTCGTGGAGGTACGTCGTGGTCAGGCATCCGAGCAAGCCGCACCCCTGGCCGCCGAAAAGGACGACGTAGCCGCCCACGGGATTGTACGAAAGGTCGAGGCCGCTGCGTTTCGAGGGGCTCTTCGTCAGCGAGAGCTGCGTCCAGATTCCGCCCTTGTACGTCCAGGTGTCGCCGAGCGGAGCGCCGTTCCACCCGCCGAACAACACGACTTTGCCGTCCTTCGCGTCGTACGTCATGCCGGCCTGCGTCCGCGGCGACGGGGAGAGCGCCGGGCTGAGCTGCGTCCACTTCCCGGCGGAGAAGCTCCAGGTACCCCCAAGGTACGTCCCGTTCGAGCCGCCGAACAGGAGGACGTAGCCGTCGGCCGCGTCGTAGACCATGCTCTCCCCCTGGCGGGATTCCGGCGCAACCGCCGGCCGCAGCGCGGTCCAGGCACCGTTGTGCCACGTCCACGTGACGGACGTATCGAACTGTTTGAATCCACCGGTCAGGACCGTGTAGTTGTCGTGCGTGTCGAACGTCGCGATGCTGCCGGACGAGAGCGGCGGCGTGGTCGAAGGATACAACGGCAGCCAGCCCCCCTGCGTGAAGCACCACGTCTCGTCGGTCCAGTACCCGTTGTAGCCGCCGAACAGGAGGAGGTAGCCGTCGGCGCCGTCGTACGCCATCCCCGCGCCGTACCGCGCCGACGGGGCGGTCCCGGCGTGGATGTAGAACCAGATCCCGCCGCTGAACTCCCACGTCGCCTGGACGTACCCGCCGTCGAATCCCCCGTACAGGATCACGTAGCCGCCGACCGGATCGTAGATCATCTGCGGCTGGTAGACGGCGGGTGGGGAGTAGCTGGTGACGATCTGCGCCCAGCTCGATCCCGTGAACTTCCAGGTATCGGAGAGGTAGCTGCCGTCGTAGCCGCCGTACAAGAGGACGTACCCGCTGGCAACATCGTACGTGATCCCCGCGCCCCACCGCGCGCTCGGCGACGTGAGCGTCAGGACGTGCGTCCAGCTTCCCGCGGAGAACGTCCAGGTGTCCGCGAGGTTCTTCGTCGTGCCGAGCCCGCCGAAGAGGACGAGGTCGCCGTTCTTTCCGTCCCAGGACATGCTTGCGTTCGTCCGCGCGGAGGGGGAGATGAGCGGGTTCAATTGGGTCCAGCTCCCGCCCGAGAACGTCCAGGTGTCGGCCAAGTTCCCGTTCGGGGTCTGGCCGCCGAACAGAACGATGTAGTTGTCCGCCCAGTCGTAGGCCATGACGGCACCCGCCCGCCCCGGGGGCGAGGTGGCAAGGACGAGTGGTTGCCAGTTGCCGCCGATGTACGTCCAAGTGTCGGCGTAGGTCCCCTCCCCCCAGCCCGAGATGCTCCCGCGGGCGCCGCCGAACAACACGACGTAGCCGTCCCGGGCGTCGTAGGCGATCGGCGCGAGGGTCCGCCCGGGCGGAGAGACGAGCGGGTAGAGGTTCGTCCAGCCGCCCCCCAAGAAACTCCAAGTGTCCGACGAGCCGGAGGGATTGGCCCCCCCGAACAAGATCACGTAACCGTCGGCGGCGTCGTAGCCGGCCGTGGCGAGGTTACGGGCGACGGGGTGCGTTGCGGGGTAGAGCGGTGTCCACGTCCCCGCGGAGAGCTTCCATGTCGCGTCGAACAACGCGCCCTTGTAGCCGCCGAACATGACGACGTACTTGTCCACGGGGTCGTACACCAGCGCCGCGCCGTTCCCCTCGACCGGCCCTCGCTTCAGGAACGTCCACTGGCCGGCGACGAACTTCCACGTGTCGTTGAACCCGGCCTGCTGGCCGCCCCCGTACAGCACGACGTAGCCGTCCGCCGCATCGTAGACGAGCCCGGCGTTGTCGCGGTTGTTCGGGACGGTCGTCGGGTCGAGCTCGCTCCACTTTCCCGAGAGGTACGTCCAGGTGTCGCTCAGGAAATTGGTGCTGCTCTTCCCGCCGAACAGGACCATGTAGCCGTCCTTCGCGTCCCACGTCATCGAGGCGTACCCGCGACCGGCGGGTGAGACCGCGGGGTCGATCTCGGTCCAGACGCCCCCGACGAACTTCCAGGTATCCGAGCTCGCGGTCGTGCAGGCCATAAGACGGGAGGTGGAGAAGCAGCCGCCGAACAGCAGGACATAGTGATCGACGGGATCGTAGGCGAGGCTAGCTCCGGCGCGCGTCGACGGAGCGGTGGACGTCGGTATCGGCGACCAAACGCCGGCGGAGAACTTCCAGGTGTCGGAGAGATACGCGCCCAGCTCGTACTTGGTGGTCCCCCCGAACAGCACGTAATAGTTGTCCCAGGTGTCGAACGTGCCCCCCCCGCCGAAGCGGGCGGACGGCGGCTGGGGCGTCACGTTCGCCCACGAGGCGTTCGCCACGGTCGTCGACGTGCAGACCCCCGCGAGGAGTCCGGTCATGGAGCAGTGGGTGGGACTTCCGGCCGCCGGGCCGGCGCCCTGCGCGAGCGAGGCGGCGGCGGCGCTGAGCGCGGCGCTCCCCGGGGCGAGGGCAACGGCCCCCAGACCGACACCGGGGTTGCCGTGGCTGAGGGGGAGTGAGCTCGCCAAGAGAACGGCGATGATGGCGAAGGCGGCGCCGGAGATGAGCGGGGCCTTGCGCGACCAAACGGTTGGGGCCGTCGTTGGAGGATCTCGTTTCGCGTGCAACGTGAGGGTAGGCTGTAAAACTCGGGGAGGGCCGTGGGCGGGTGGAAGGGGTTCCATGGGCGCGGTTCGCGCGAATGCCCACGGAGGGTCCGAGGAATGGACCGGTCGGCGCGAGCGGGCTCGACGGACGGGGGAGGGAACTAGAGGGGTCGAGCGCTCCCGCGGGGGTGCGGCAGGGAGCATCCTAACTGACTGATTGAGCGTCGGCAAACGGGGCAACCTTTCCTCACAGGTTTTGGATCTTCACCCACGGTTCGGCGCGATGACCGAATTCATTGCTGCCAAGCCTAATCGTCCGGTGGTCCACCGGGACAGCCCTTCTGTAGAGCAGGGCGCAGTTATACGTCATATACCTTTCCCAACGCGTAACGCCGCGTCAGGTCTCGACGCTGATGGCGGCCCTTCCACGCCGGTGGTGGGCCCGCATCGGAAGCCCGCACGCACCAGGTTGCGTCGGCGATTGACGACGGCGAGGCGGAAATCGTTCTGCAATCAACGGCCGGCCGACCGCCCGGTCGAGCGTTTCCCGGATCGTCGGGGCGGGGGGGAACCCGGTCGACGGGCGCGTTTCCGCGGGGCGGGGCGCTCCCGGGGAACGGAAAGACCTGACGACAGCTCGATCAGGTTCCCATCGGGGTCGCGGAGGAACACCGTTCGAAGTCCCATCTGGGGCCGGTTGGTTGGTGGTCCCAGGAACGATCGCCCCTCCTCGACGAGCCGGCGGTACGACTCGTCGACGCTCCGGACCTTGATCGCGAGGACGATCCCGCCCCGTCCTCCGGTGCCCCGAGCGGCGGCGGGCAGCGACGTCACGGCTCGCCAGAACTTGGCGTCGAGGACTACGAGGGGCCCCGACCCAGTCCGGAACTCCGCGTACGGCGTCTCCCCCCCGCCGGCGAGGCCGAGCGAACCCTTGTAGAAGCGGTACGACTCTTCGAAATCTTGCGCGATCACCATCGGTCCGAAAAAGAGCGACTCCATCTCGGGCTCGGGCATGCTTCCCCCTAGTTTCCCGCGCCGATAAAAGCCGGCACGCGCGGACGGCGGCGGGACGTGCCGCGAGCTACGGGCGCAAAGCGGCCTTCTTGGACTTCGCGGCGGGTTTCGCTTTGGTCTTGGGCGGCAACTTCGCCGCCCAGAGGTAGGAGCGTTCGGCCCACGAGCGGGCCCGCGCCGGGTCCGCCCTCCACTTGGCGGGGATGACCATGTACTCGCGCATCGGGCGGCCGGGCATCGGCTCGAACGGCGAGGTCTTCACCTCCTTCATCAGGGTCTGCTGGTCGGCCGGTCCCAATCGAACGAAGACCTCGGGGCCGAAGATCCCCGCAAACATGTTGCCGTGGACGAACGCCGCCGCATGGCCGAACATCGGGCGGATGTCGACGTCGGGTTGCGCAGGAAGGATCGATTCGAAGAACCGTTTCGTCGCCGGGTCCAGTTTGGGGAAGGCACCGCCCTTGGCCGATGTCATGCTCTACACCATGCCTCGCGGTGGGTTTCTGGTTTGCCTCGCCGCCCGTCGCGGGTACCGCGATCCGGGGTTCCACCGGTGCGTGATGGTCCGACGACACCCGTAGCAGGCAAGTAGCGCCACCGCCTGACGCCGCGGCGATGTCCGAGCGGACGGTCCGGTCCTTCGCGTCGCATCACGCTCCGCCGAACGTATCCCCCTCGCTGGCCGATCGGTTTCGAACCGCCGGACGGCGAGGCGAAGCTGATCGGATCGTCGAGCTGCTGGAGGCCGGCCCGAACGACCGGTTGCTCGACGTGGGGGGAAGGACCGGCGCCTTTACGGCCCGGTTCACCGGGTCGGTCCACGACGTGACGGTGCTCGACCCGGACCCGGAGGCTGTCCGCCAGGGAGGGCGAAGACATCCTAGCTTCCGGTTCGTGAACGGAAGTGGGCTCAAGATCCCTTTCCCCGACGGCGCTTTCGGTCGCATCACGGCGATCCGGTCGACGCACCACATGGGTTCGCCGGAGCGGTTCCTCGCCGAAGCGTACCGGTCCCTCGCCGCGGCGGGCCGGATCGTCATCGAAGAGCGACCCCCGGGGTCCGTGATGGCGAAGGTGTTCCGCGTCCTGGTGGGCCATCGGCACGGGCATGCGCTCGACTTCCGCACGTCAGCCCAGTGGGGGGCGGGGCTCTCGCGCGTCGGGTTCATCGACGTGCGCGCGACCGCCCATCGGCGATGGTACTTCGTCACCGGCTTCAAGGCCGCGATCGATCCGAACCGCGCTTCCGCCGGCGGCGCCAACCCGCAGGAAGCGCCGGCCCCGAGCGTACCCACTTAAACTACCGGGAACCGTCCTCGCCCCGTGCCGGGCCCTCGCCGACTCGCTGCGATCATGTTCACGGATATCGTGGGGTTCACGGCTCTTGCTCAGGCGAACGAAAGCGAGGCGATGCGGCTCCTCGAACGCCACCACGAGATTCTGCGCCCGTTCTTCGCCCGATTCCGTGGCCGGGAGGTGAAAACGATCGGCGACTCATTTCTCGTGGAGTTCGAGAGCGCCCTCGAGGCCACGACCTGCGCGATCGAGATTCAGCGCTCGTTGCGGAGCGACCCCGCGACCTCCGAGCCCGATCGGCTCCAACTCCGCATCGGGGTGCACCTCGGGGACGTCATCGAGTCCGACGGGGACGTCCTCGGCGACGCGGTCAACATCGCCTCGAGGATCGAGCCGCTCTCGGTCCCGGGGGGCGTCTGTATCTCAGCCCAGGTCTTCGACCAGGTACAGAACAAGCTCGACGTGGCGTTCGAGGCGCTCGTCGGCCCCGAGCTCAAGAACGTTCGGGTGCCGATCACCGTGTACCGGGTCGTGTTCCCAGCCGCCAGCGCGCGGGTCGCGGCGGACCCCGCGACTCCCGAGCCCGTACCCCGCCTCGCGGTCCTCCCGTTCGCCAACATGAGCCCGAACGCGAACGACGACTACTTCGCCGACGGGCTGACGGACGAGATCATCACGGAGCTATCGCACATCCCCAATCTCCGCGTGATCGCCCGGACCTCCGTGATGCGCTACAAGAGCGCGGCCAAAGGGGTCCGGGAGATCGGCGCGGAGCTCCGGGTCGGCAACGTGCTCGAGGGGAGCGTCCGCAAGTCGGGGAACCGGATCCGGATCACCGTCCAGCTCATCGACGCGGCCTCGGAGGAGCACTTGTGGGCCGAGCGGTTCGACCGGGAGCTCGAGGACATCTTCGCGATCCAATCCGATATTGCGGAGAACGTGGCGCAGGCCCTCGACCTGAGACTCCGTGCCCCGGTCTCGACACGGCGACGCACGCATCCGAACGTGGAGGCATACACGCTCTACCTCCGGGGTCGTTCGTTGTGGAACCGTCGTACGGTTCCCGACGTCCGCGAGGCGATGCGGCGATTCCAAGAGGCGGTCGAGGTCGATCCGGAGTTCTCCCTCGCCCATTCCGGCGTCGCCGACTGCTATTCCATCCTGCTCGACCGGTCGGCCCTCGCGGAGGTGGAGGCGGTGCCCAAAGGACGGGCGGCCGCCCTCCGGGCCCTCGAGCTCGACCCCCGGTTGGCCGAGGCGCACGCTTCCCTCGGGGCGGTCTTGGCCCAGGCGGGCGAGTTCCGGGAGTCCGAGCGGGAGCTCCGAGCGGCGATCGAGCTCAATCCGGGGTACTCCACGGGCCATCACTGGCTGTGCCTGACGCTCCTGTGTCTCGGGCGCGTGGAAGAAGCCGCCCTCGAGATCGCGCGGGCGGAGGAGTCGGATCCCCTATCACCCGCGGTCCTCAACTCATCCGGGCTGTCGGCTTGGGCGGCCGGGCGGCCCGACGAAGCGCTGCGAAAATGGGACCGGGCCCTCGAGATCTCGCCATCGCACGATGCGGTGACCTTCAATCGGGTCTCCCTCCTGGCGCTCACCGGGCATGGCGCGCTCGCCTCCGAGGTGTTGCGGTCCTACGGAGCCGGTCCGGCGGATGCCGGCTCAAAGCTGTGGGTCACTGCGAACGGCCATGCGGTGCTCGGTGAGCGTGCGGAGACCGAGCGGTCGATCGAGCGTTTGAACTCTCTCCCGCCCGGCGAGCAGCTGCCGACGAAGTGGTTCGCGATGACCTACGCCCTTCTGGGCGACCTCGACCGGGCCTACGGCATTCTCTTCGACGGGGCGGGAAGAGTCCCGTTCTCGGTCCGGGCCAGCATGTGGGCTACTCCCGCGCTCGCGAAGTTCCGAGCGGACCCGCGTTTCCAGGAGCTCGTCACGAGGTGGGAATCCGAGGACCGTCACGCGGGCTCGACCCTTCCACCCGACGCGGGGCACCACCCGTAGCCGAGGATCCATCACGGCCTGTACGGCGCGAGCGGTCCGCCTCAACCGGATCTGAAGGGGGGAGTACCACAGGCCCTGGGGCCGTCCGGTCGATCGTTCACCTCGTCCTTGTGGTTCTCGTCTTCGGGTCGCCGAGCAGGAGCCCAATTGGGACTCCTCGATCGGCGCGTGGATCTTCCGGCACTCGGCCCTCGTTGCGATCTTCATCGGAACCTACATCGTCGGAGCTTCCATCCTAGTCCAAGCCCGGACAGGACGCGCACCGTCGACCTTGGGCGAGGAGGAGCTCCTTCCCGTCGCGTGTCCAGCGCTCGACCAGAGCCCCATGCACCCCGCAGGCCCAACCGATGGTCCCAAGCGGCCGCCGGAAAGTTCGCCGCCTTCGGCCTGGATCCGGAGACCATCGTCGCCACCCACATCGCCGTCGCAATCCTACTGAACCGCGCCCTTCGGAGGGATGCCGCCCCGGGTCGGACCGGCGGAAGTAATTCTTGGACTCGAGAGCCGAACCTCCCCTCGGGGTTCTGTTCATTTCCGGTTGGCGAGCCGCGTTGCCCGAAATCGTGTTCAGTTTCGGTGGGCGAGGCGAGATCTCGGCGCTGGTGGTTTGCTCCCGTTGAGTGGGGCCAGTATCTTTATTTCGGCCCCAGCCTCCGTCAGCTTCACCCGAGGCCTCTCCGGTGGAAGCCCAGCCCGGTTCGCCACTACGGTTCGACCTGCTCGCGCTGGGCGAAGGGCGCGAGGCTCGGATGGTGCGTGGGCGGCGCATCGTCCTCATCGCCGGGCTCGTGGGAGTACTCGTCCTGGTCGCCGTGATCGCTACGATCGCGATCGCCCGATCGGTCCCCAGCGCCCTGGCAGGGCCGGGACTCATCCCGGCCCCAGTGCTCGGGCTGGTGCTCGTGGGCGTGGTGCTGACGACGTTTGGGGTGAGTGGGAGCGTGGCGATGGGCCGGCGGGGGCCGGTCGTCCGGGAAGCCATCGTGGACCGCGCGGCCGTTACTTTCCGATTCGTGAACGGGACGGAGACCCGGCTACAGCTCAAGGACTCCAATCTCAACATCCTCCTCCTCGATCGGCGCCGCGACCCCCTCGGCCGCCGATGGCGGGGCCAGGAGACTGGCTCCCTGTTCTCGAGTCGAAGCTGGGCCGGGATGCGCGCGGCAATCCCGCTGTCCGCCGACTGTATGGACGCGATCTTGGGTTGCGCCCGGGAGTGCGGGGCCGATGTCCAGACCAGCGCTTCGTCCGCGCTCGTCTCCGTTCGGGCTAACGGCCCACGCTAGGTCGATGGTGGCCGCGAATCCTCCTTAGGGCGGGGCCGCCGAGCCGTGCGGCAGTGTACCGATCGGGGGCGCGCCGAAATGCCTTTGGGGGCAAGTCGTCCGACAGCCCGGCACCGGGTGGTCCTGATTCTTGGACCTCAGAACAGAACCGCCCCTCGGGAAGTATTATGAGCCCGCCCAAGCATCTGTCAAATGTCAGACAAAACAACGGAGCTTGTCTGACACGCGATGGGCGACACGTCGGAGCGGGTGACCGTCCGGATCCCGCAGGATCTCCTCGAGAAGCTGAAGTTGATCCAGCAATCCAAGGGCACGCCCACGATCTCCGACGCGATCCGCGAAGCGCTCGAGCGGTTCGTCGACATGAATCTGCCTCCACCGAACATCCGCAAGGTGGTGGTGGACCTCTCACGTCAAGACAATCGCCAGCTCGAGGAGTTCGTCCGCGAAGGCGGCTCGGTCAGCGTGGACGACGCGGTACGCTCCGCTGTTCGCGAGTACATCCGGATCCGCATCGAGAACCTCGGCACCGCCCGGGGCCGCCGTGAATCCGTCTCCGTAGCCGCGGACGGCTCGCCGCCCCCGTGAACCGACCGGACGGCGACATGGTGCCCTCCCCCGACGATGCGCTCCTCGACGTGGCCCGCCCTTCCCCGTTCGCCGTCGTCGGTCTCGGAGGGGCCGGCAGCGATGCCGTGCACGACCTCGTCGGATTGGGCCTCCCCGGCGTGCGCACCTTCGCCGTCAACACCGACGCCCGCCACCTCAACCAGGTCCGCACCGAGGAGAGGATCCTCCTCGGTCAACGGCGCTTCCGTGGGGCGGGGAGCGGCGGGAACCGCTCGGGGGTTCTCGAGGCCGCCACCGAGAGCGGGGAAGAACTCGCTCGGCGTCTCTCGAAGTTCGAGATCGTCTTCCTCCTCGCCGGTCTCGGCGGGGGCACCGGGAGCGCGCTGCTGCCGTTCTTCACGGCGATGTTGCGGCCGACCGAGACCGTCGCCGTTCCGGTCGCGTTCCTCCCGTTCCAGGTCGAGCTCGAGATGAACCCCGACCGGCGGGAGAACGTCGTTCAGACCCTCGCCGAGCTGCAGAGCCTCGGCGGCCTCGTCCTCATCCTCGCCAACGAGAAGCTCCGCCGGTTCGAGACGCTGCCGCTCCCGCGGATCTTCCACCTGCGGAGCACATACCTCCACAGCCTCGTCGAGAGCCTGGTCGACATGGTCGAGAACCCGTCCCAGCTCAACGTCGACCTTGCGAGCTTGAAGGCGCACCTGCGCGATTCCGGGGTGTCAACGCTGCTCCGGAGCGAGCACCACATCTCCGAGCCCGAACACTTGGTCCAGCAGGCGCTCGCCGAGACGATGCTCGATTTCGAGCTCGCGGCGGCGCCGAGCGCGCTCGTCCACCTCGACGGGGGGTCGAACCTCACCCTGCGGACCCTCGACCGCGTGCTGCGGAGCCTCCGCGGCCGGCTCGGCGAACCGCGACGACTGCTCTTCGGCACGCGGATGCATCCGGAGCGGCGGGACGTCGTCCGGATGACCGCCGTCGTCGGCGGACTCAAGCCCTGGCGGATCACCGAACGGCCTCCAGTTCCGGTCTGATCGGCGGGCGCGCGCCCCCGAAGCCGCCTCCTCTATCCCGGGGGTGATTCAGGGCCCAAGGCGGGCCGCCGTGACGTCCCGACGGTCGAAGAACGCGTGGAGGAGGTCGATGCACTGCGAGGCGCGCAGGCTCCGAGGGCCCAGGGACACGACGGGCGTCGTCGCCGTCCGAAGCACCTCCTCCTCCTCGGGAAGGGGATCGTCGGCGTCGCTGACGACGGCGGAAAAAGAGGGTCCGAGGTTCGCCCGGCTCTCGAGCGGGGCACCGTCCTCACGCAACCAGAGCGCATCGGGGGCCGAAATGAAGCGACGGAGCTCGGCATTCGGGTCGACCGGGCCCACGAAGAGCCCGGGGGACGACTCGACGTCGCGGTCGAGGGGGATCGAGCGGACGAGGGCGTTCTTCAGGAGGGCGGCGGTCGACCGCTCGTCGGGGTTCAAGTAACGGAGTCGGGAGCCCTGGAGGACGATCCGGCGGGCCTTGGGCGGCGGGGAGGCCCGGAAGATGATCGTCACCTCGGTGTCGCGACGAAGGTCGTTGGAGAGGGTGAACGCCGTCGAGACCGACCGCGCGATCTCGTCCATCCGGCCGCCGCCCCCGGCGAGGTCGTTCAGGGTGAACCCGCCGTCGACGGGCACGCGGTGGGCCAAGAGGAGGATGCGGCGCACGGCCGCCCACCGAAGGAGGACAATTGGGCTTTCGCTACCGCCCGGAGGCCCGAGGTCGACCCGGGCGCCTTAGCCGCTCGTGCTGCGGGCGCGAGGGACGCGAACCGGGGCCGCCGGCGCTTCGGGCTTGGTCGTCCCCTTCCGCTCGAGCCAGATCTCGTCGCCGAGCTCGTGGTAGACGGCGTGGGCCGGTAGCCCCGTCCCGCGCTCTCCGTGGGGAAGGCGGAAGGCGGTCAGGCGGGTGTTGGGGGAGTACACGACATCCGGTTCGCCCGCCGCGGCGAGCGCTTCCGTCTCCTCCAGCGCGAGCTCGAAGATGCGGTCCTTGCGGAACATCCAGTAGTGGATCCGCCACTCGCGGCCGTCGTAGAGCGTCGTCTCGTCGCGCTCCGTCTCCAAGATCCCGGAGTCCTCGAGCATGTAGAACGTGTCGCGGTCGTCGGGTTCGAGCACGTTGTCGATGATCCGCTGGTTGAAGCCGAAGAAATTGAGGACGTGGGCCGCGATGGAGCGGGCATCCTCGGGCCGCATCCCCTCGTGGCCGACCGACCGGCGGATCGCCTTCGCGAGGGAGTCGTGGTCGACCGGGCCGGCGAGGACGAGCGTCTCGTCGGCCGGAAGTCCGACCCGCGTGGTGCGGATGTCGGCCTCGGAGCGGAGGGGCACCGGATTGCGCAGAGTGTACTTCTTGCCCGGAACCACCCGCATAGGCCCCATTGGATGCGACACTACTGTTACAACTCTTGGAATCAGTAGATAAACCTTCGCTGAACGACTGGGGGGTATAACAGGGGGGGCAGGATTGGCGCCCCACCGTCACAAAACATGCGCCGGGTCAGCCCCCCCGGAGCCTCCCCCGGGTCGCCCGGTCGAGCGCATCGAGCCGGGGTCGCCATTCGTCGTGCTCGATCCGGTTCTCCAGGTCGCTCAATTCGCGCGTCAGCGGGAGGATCGACTTCGCCAGGTAGACGTGGGCGAACCCCCCGTGCGACGGGCCCGACCAACCCTTCTCCGACTTCTCCTGGGCCCGATATTCGTAGTACTCGGGAGCCGGGAGGAACCAGATGATCCCGTCGTCGGTCGCTCGCGCCCCCGATTCCCCCCTCGGCTGCACGCGGAGTCCGAGATGCCGAACGACCGGGCCGGGGAGGGAGAAGACGAGCTTCTCGGTCAAGTGCGCGGGCGCGATGTACCGGTTCTTCACCGTCTCGACGGCGAGCACCTCCCGCGCCCGGAACGACGCGACGACCCGGACGACCCCCGGCCCTCGGGCGAGGAAGGCGATCGACCGGCTCGGATTGCGGAGCTCCCGGAGCTCGGAAGGGTGGTACTGGATGATCGCGGCAACGTCTCCGGGAAGCTGGAGGTTGAGCCACGTCGGGTGGGCCGCCCGGAGGATCACGTACTCCATCGATGCGAGGTTTCGACCTACGGCAGGCTATATGAATCCTCACCGGGGCGGCGGCACCGTTCACCGACGGCGCGGCCGCAGTTTCTGGAGCGCGGGGACCATCGGACGAAGATCGTGGTGATGCCGCACAAGGTCGGCGGCGCGCTCGACCTCGCGCAGGCGACTGTTGAGGGCGACCCCGGCCCCCACGAGCGGAAACAGCTCGGCGTCCGCCCACCCGTCGCCGATGTGCACGGTCGCGGCGGCGTCGATCGTGAGCTTGCGGAGCAGGCGATGGAGTCCTCCCGCCTTGTCGGCGACCACGGCGCCGGCGGCCCCGACCCGACCTCGGCGGAAGCCCGGGGCCCGTCGGACACCATCGGCCGCGTCAAACCCGAACCGCTTCTTCCACCACGCAACGATGTAGGGGGGGTTGTGGGTGAGCAGGGCGACCTTCGTCCCGTCGGCATGCCAGGCGGCCACGGCCTCGCCGATCCCGGCGATCTTGGGCGTCGCCTCGAGGATCTCGTAAAGCGAGGCCCGGTCGAGGCCCTCGGCGAGGCCGAGAAGGTCCCGGAGGTGTTCGTCCTCGTTGGTTTCGCGCCGGAGGTAGCGCGCGGTCGACTGCCGCCACAAGGCGCCCCACCCCCGCTGCTCCGCGAGGAATCGCCAGCCGTGGACCGTCGTGAGCGTACCGTCGATATCGATCGTGACGAGGCGCCACCGGGGTCGGGACGCTCGCCTACGAGGCACGGCGCCGTCCGTTCGACCGCTTCCCGAAGGCGGTACCCATAACGATCCCTCCGACCCAGAGGAACACCGCCGCCGCTCCGAGGAGGGGGAGCATCCGCAGCAGCGCGGGTTCGCTCACGGGGAGCGCATAGCCGATCAGGGCGAAACCAACCAGGCTGAGGAGGAGGCCCAGTAGGACGAGGCCCTGCCGTCGGCGCATCCGGCGGAGATCGAGCGCCGCGACGTTGGGGGGCACGGCCGCCACGCTTCGACCCACTTCGGGCCAACTATAACCGTGGCTGCGCGCGGAGTGAACCGCCCGCGCGACGCGGGAAGTTGGGTCGGCCCCACGGGCTACCGCGCTCCGACCGACGGGCGGCGGCCCCAACCGCGCGTGCGGACGAGAGCGCCTCCCTGGATCGGCCAAGGAGCCGGCAACGGCGCCGCCTCCGCGTGGCCAAGGTTGAAATATGCGTCATCAATGCCGATATCGGAATACCGATATCGATGTTCGGGTTTGGTTCGTTTCGGAGGGGAAACCGCGGCCTGAGGTTCTGGATCCTCCACCTGCTCCGGCGCGGGCCGAAGAACGGCGCCCAGATCATGGACGACATCGAGAGCATGAGCCAGGGTTGGTGGCGGCCGTCGCCCGGCTCGATTTACCCGATGCTGGAGGACCTGCTCGCGGACGGGTTGATCGACAAGATGGCCGATGGGAAGTACCAGCTCACGGCCCAAGCGGCGGAGGAAGCCGGATTCCCGATGTTCGGGGGCCGCACCCCGCGCACCGTCGAAGAGATCTTGTCCGAGCTCCGCGGCTACGTGGCGTACCTGGAGGACATTCGCCGGACGGACCCGGCGCGACTCACCGCCGAACGCGGGCGCATCGTTGAACTCGCGGGCCGCATCTCCGAGCTCGGCAAGTAAGATGTCCGTGGCGTCACCGTTCCCCGTGGGCCGCGCGCCGACGGATAATCGTCCGGCCGCCGCGGGCGGGCTCACCTCCGACGGCGACCGTCGCCGGTTGGAGGGCGTTCGATGAGCGACGCGGTGGTGGTCGAGCAACTCGAAAAGACGTTCCCCGGGGGCGTCCGGGCGGTCGACGGTGTCTCGTTCGCGGTCCGAGAAGGCGAGGCGTTCGGCTTTCTCGGACCCAACGGGGCGGGGAAGACCACGACCGTATCGCTGCTGACGACGCTGCTCCGGCCCACCGGCGGTCGCGCGCTGGTCGACGGGATCGATGTCGTCGCGGACCCCGGAACGGTCCGACGCCGTATCGGGCTCGTCTTTCAGGAGTCGACGGCGGAGGACGAACTGACGGGTCGGGAGAACCTCGAGATCTCGGCGGCGCTCTACGGCGTCAGTCGGTCGGACGCGCAGAAACGGATCCGCGACCTCCTGGAGCGCATGCAGCTGGTGGAGGCGGCGGGGCGCCTCGTCAAGACCTACTCCGGCGGGATGCGCCGGCGTCTCGAACTTGCGGCCGGGATCCTGCACCGACCGAAGGTCCTCTTCCTCGACGAGCCCACGCTCGGCTTGGACCCCCAGGGCCGCGCCGGACTCTGGGAGTACGTCCGCGAGATCCGCAAGGAATCCGGCACGACGATCTTCGTGACGACCCACTACCTGGACGAGGCGGACCAGCTGTGCGACCGCGTCGCGATCATCGACCACGGCAAGATCGTCGCGGCGGGAACCCCGGCGGAACTCAAGGAGAAGATCGGCGGGGACGTCGTGACGTTGGTGCCCACGGACGGGACCGCCGACCTGACCCCGGTGCTGGCGCGCGTGCCGGGGGTGCTCCAGGTCCAGAAGCAGGACGGCGGCTACCGGCTCAAGTGCCTGCGGGGGGAGAGCGTCGTCCCGGCCGCGGTCGAGGCGTGTTTCACGGCGCACATCGCGGTCGCGAGCGTGGCGCTCAAGAAGCCGTCCCTGGATGAGGTGTTCCTCGAATTCACGGGTCGCGCCTTCCGGGAGGACGAGGGCCCGTCCGCCACGGATACCGCGCTCCGGATGAACCAGTTCCGCCAGAGGAAGCGATGACGTACCGGTCGCTCTTCGCCCTCATTCGTCGCGAGCTATTGATCTGGGTCCGGAGTCCCACCGGGATCATCTCGAGCCTGATCTTCCCGATGATGTACCTCGCCCTGTTCGGCCAGGCGCTCAACCTGGGCAAGCTGCTCAACGTCGCCGGGCCGCCGTCCGCCGCGCTCGCCCGCGCGGCGTTCCTCGGCGCTCCGGACTACTTTTCGTACTTCTCGGTCGGCATGGTCGGCTTCGTCGCCCTCACGGCGAGCCTCTTCCTCGGGGCCCAGCTGATCTTCGACAAGCGGCTCGGCTACGTGAAGCGCACGATCGTCGCCCCGATCCCCCGCATGTCGATCTTCGGCGGGCGGTTGATCGCGGGCGCGATCCGCCCGCTCTTCCTCGGCGGCGTCGTCTTCGGCCTTGCGCTCATCTTTGCCCACGTGAGCGGACTCTCCGGCCTCACCGTCAACGGCCACCTCACGATCCTGGGGGTCGGAGAGATCATCGTCGCGCTCCTCCTCGTCTCGCTGTCGTTCACCGCGATCTTCCTCGCGGTCGGCTTCTTGCTCGAATCCCCCCAGTCGTACTTCGGGATCGTGAACATCCTGAACCTGCCGCTCCTGTTCACCTCGAACGCGATGTACCCCCAGACGATCATGCCGGGTTGGCTCCAGACCGTCTCGATGTACAACCCCGTGAGCATGGCGGTCAACGTGATGCGCGAGAACCTGTTCGCGCCCGGGTTCTACCCGCACCCGGCGGAGTTCTACCTGGGCGAGCTCGCGCTCTACGCCTTCGGGATCGGCATCTTGACCTTCATCATCGCACGACGCGGGCTTTCCGCGCGGTGACGCGGAGGGAGGCGACCCCGGTGCCCGCGCGGCGAGGGACCCGGTCGCCGTCGACCCCCGGATCGCGCGGCGCGCCGGAGCCGCTCGACGTGCGCGCGCTCACGCCCCCGGCCCCGTTCCCGCTCGTCGAGGTCCGGAACCCCGCGCACCAGACCCGGTACCTCGTTGCACTGCCCGAGTTCCCCGACCGGGCCGGTGCGCTCTGCAGCTGCGACGACTACGCCCGAAGGGGCAAGGGAACGTGCAAGCACATCGAGGCGGCGTTCGTGGCCCTGCGGGCCCATCCGCCCGCCCCGCCCGCGCCCCCCGACCCGGAGTGGGTACGGTCGGTCTGGGCGGAGATCGACCGGCGGGGGTTCGTCCCGCGCGAGGGTGTCTCGCCCGGTCCCCGGGAGGTCCGGGCCGCCGGCCGGGTCCTCTGCGACGCCGCCGACCCGTATGCCCCCCGGGCTGACGCGCCCCGGTCAAATTCGCCGGCGCGGTCGCGGACCCGCCCGCCCGACTAGCTCGGGCGCGCGGGCGGGCCGGGTTCGTTCCCCGGCGCGTCGCCGGTCGCCCCCGGGGGAGGATCGGTTCCGCCGGGGGGCGGGGACTCCGTTGCTTTCCACGGTTCGGGCGGGGAACTGACCGGGCGTTTCCGGCGACCGAAGATCGCGGCGACGATCCCGATCACGGCGAGGACCGCGACGAGCGCGATGATCCCGTAGTCGAGGTTCGAGAGCCCGCCCGTGGAGGGCGAGTTGCCGCCTTTCGATGGCGGCTTCGAGACGGGGGCGGTCGCGGTGAAGCTCGTGCTCTTCTGGGCCGAGACGCCCTGGCTATCGGTCGCGGTGACGGTGACGCTGAAGGTCCCGGCCGCGGTGGGTTGGCAGCTCAACGTCGCCGCGTTGACGCTCGGACAGGTCGACGGGAGCCCCGCGTAGGCGTACCGGAGCGCCCCCGTGCCCCCGGTCGCGGTCACGGTCAGCGTCGTCGTGTTCCCAAGGACGAAGCTCGCGGCGGAGGCGACGAACGCCGTCACGGTCGGGGCCGGGTTGACGAGGAGGGTGACGGTGCTGCTCGCGCTCACGCCCGAGGCGTCGGTGAGGTGCACGGTCACGTTGTACGTCCCGCTCGACGTGGGCACGCAGGCGAACGTCGCCGTAGGGCCCGGCGGCAACGACCCCGCGCTGCACCCGACGGGAAGTCCCGCGACGCTCTCGCCGAACGGCTGCGTGCCGTGGGCGGTGACGAGCGTGAAGTTCGCGGGGACGCCGACCGTGACGGTCGTCGGGGCGACCGTGAACGCCGTGATCTGCGGGGCCGCGTTCACGGTGATCGACGCGTTCCGGAACGCCGCGCGTCCCGCGAGGTCGGTCGCCTGAAGCTCGACCGGGAACGTCCCGGTCGCCGTCGGTAGGCACGGAAGGCTCGTCACGTTCGCGCTCGCGCAGCCCGGAGGGAGCCCCACGTAAACGAGGGCGTACGGGGCGAGACCGCCGACGACCTGGGCGACGAACGTCGTCCCCGTCGTGAGCGTGAACGCCGTCAGACTGGCGTTGAACATCGCGACACTGGGGTTAAGGGCGACCGTGAACCCGAGGGGCGCGGACGCTGCCGACGACCCGTCGGGGGTCGAGACCGTCACGGAGATCGTGTACGTGCCCGCGGCGTTGGGTACGCACGGGATCGTGGAGCTGTTGAGGGTGGGGCAGGTCCCGGGGAGGCCGTTCCAACTGAAGGTGAACGGCCCCGGGCCGTTCACGGTCGCCCGGAACGTCACGGGGGTGTTCAGGTCGACCCGCGCCGTCGGGGTGACGGCGACGGCGGCGAGGATGAACGGGGCGCCGAGTGCGTAGACGGTGCCGCCCGAGGTCACGTTCACCGTTGTGTTCGCGCGGCTCGCGTTCGCGACGGTGAGTCCCCCCGACGTCGTCCAGCCGACGAACGAGTAGTTCGTGAGGCCCACGCTCGCGTTGAGCGCGTAGCTCCCGGCGAGGAGGGCGACCGAACCGCCGACCGGGAAGGCGACGCCGTTGATCTTTCCGGAGAGCGCCGTGGGCGGGTCGCCGACGAACGAGACGTTGAAGTGGGGCGGGGTCGGTGGGGGCACGAGACTGAAGTTCGCGGTCACCGAGCCGCCGGCGCCGACCACGTTGACGCGGTTGCTCGTGACGGTCGCGTTCCCGCTCCAGTTCCAACCCGTGAACCGGTACCCCGGGGCGGGGAGCGGGATGATCGAGAACAGCCCGTGGGCGAGCGTCGTGTTGACCGAGCCGCTCGGGTAGAGGTTCAGGTAGTTGAACAGGATCGCCCCGCCGTTCGCCGGCACGTCGAGGAACGTCAGGTTGAGCGCCGGGGCGGGGGCGTAGTTCGCCGTGAGCGTCCCGCTGTGGTTGACGAAGAGGAGCGCGTTCGCCGCGGTCGACGGGAACGCCCAGAGGTTCGCCCCGCTGCTCACGCTCCAGCTGACGAAGGTGTAGCCGGCGGCCGGGGCGGCCTCGATCGAGAGGACGCCCGGGTACGTCGACCGGACGCTCCCGTTGGTCTGCACGCCGAAGCCGGTCGAGATCGCGCCCCCGAGGGCGGGGGCGTCGTCGAGCGTCACCGTGAGGTTCGGCGATTGGGAGAAGAACGCATCGAGGTACGAGCTCCCATTCCCGACGTTGAGGAACGAACGGTTCGAGAAGTTCGTCATGAGCTCCGGGGAACCAAAGTTCCAGCCGCTGAACTGCCAGTGGTCCGGTCCCGCGGTCGCGTTGACCGCGTAGGTCCCGACGGGGACCGTCAGCAACCGGTAGCCGAACGTGGACGACGATTCCGGGATCGGGATCCCGTTCACCGTCACAGAGCCGTTCCCGTAGACGTAGACGGCCAACGAGCCGTTCGACGTCGACGCGACGTAGTGGGCCGTAACCGTCGCCGCACCGCCACCGGCGTCGACCACGAGGTCGGAGAGCGGGAGGTAGGGGGCCGCGACCGTCACCGCCCCGCCGGATTCCGACCAGAAGCTGAAGTTGAATCCGCGCGGGGGGTACGCCTGGATCACGAAGGCCCCGGAGGGGAGCACCTCGGAACCGCCGGAAGTAAGGGTCGCAGGGCTCGCGCTCCCGAACCCGGGTTCGATGCTCCAGAGGAAATTGACCGACCCGGGAGCGCCCGCATCGAGGAACGTGACCGTCGCCGTCGTCGGCAAGGCTCCAAAGACGGCCGTCACCGTCCCCCCGGACGTCACCGTGAGCGTCGAGAAGGCCCCGGTCGTGGAGTCGATTGCGACTCCGCCGGAGAGCGACCAGTAGTTGAACGGTGCCCCGCTGCTGCCGATCGCATGGATCGCGTAGACACCGGGGAGGAGGCCGTTGAACGTCGACGTGGTCGTGATCGGTTGCGATAGGAAGTAGGCGGTGCCGCCCGACGTGCCGGCGGTCCCAACGGTGACGCTGTAGCTCGCCGCGCCGCACGCCGGCACCGAGAAGTTCGTCCCAATCGTGGTCCCGTAACCGAGCGGGCTCGGGACGTACCGGGGATTGTACTGGTTGTACTTACCGAAATCCTGCGCGACGCCCGGGTAGTCGGTGGCGCCGAATTCGAAGGCGTGGACCGAACAGGAGAAGCTGTACCACGGGTAGCTGCACCAGGCGCTCCCCTCGTTCCCCGGGCAGCTCGTGGAGTAGCCAAAGTTCGAGTCAACGAGAGTGATCCCCTGCTGATCGTCCTCGAAGCTCACCGACGCCGGCGTCGTCCGGGCGGTGGCGTTGAAGTAGTTCGGGACCTGGATGTGCCACGGCGCCAGCGAATCGTTGACCCAGCTCGACGGGTCGTAGCTGGGGCACGGCGTCGCCGGGTTGCTCGCGGTGGGGGGCGGCGGGCTCGCGCTGCAGAAGCGACCGCCGCCGTTCCCGAGGAACGTGTGGCCGGTCTCGAAGGCGAAGGTGACCGGGAGCTCCCCGAAGCCCCACTGGAGGCTGTTCTCGTACTGGTTGGTCGCGTACGCGGGGTCGAGCGGATAGTTGCCGGTCGAGTTGTAGAGGGTGATGTTCGACCACTGGCCGTTCGTGTAGTCGATGATCGAGAGGTTCTCCCCGAACGGGTCGCCCACCCAGCCGGTCATCGTGACGCCGACCCGGTCGCCCTGGGTCATGTTGAGGTAACTTCCGTTCCCCTTCCCGTAGCCTAGATTGTGGAGGAAGGCGGGCTGGTAGAAGCACGGATTTTCGTACCCCGAGGTCGCCTGGATCTGCCAGGCGACGGCCGCGGCATTCCACGCGCCGTTCACCGTGCTGTTGAGCGGGTTCGGCGTGCCCGGGCCGTTGTACCACGTCTGGTCCGGGTAGAACTGGAGCTCGAGGAAGCACTGGCTGAGCCAGCCGAACGGGTCGGTCATCGTCATCCCGAACCACATGGCGACGTAGAGGTCGGACTGGTTCTGCGTCGCGTTCCGGTCGATGGGCAGCGTGACGTTCCAGGAGATGTTCCCTCCGCTCCCGGGCTGGTTGGAGTAGAACTCCATCACGGGTTCATCGTGCCCGTAACAATCGTGAAGGTACGCTGGCTCCCCGAGCTGGGAGTAGAGGCCCGAACAATGGTCGGTCGCGTAGACCTGGTTCGGGTCCACCCCGTTCGCCCCGGACGGATGCACGGAGGGAGCACTCCCGGTGGGGAAGGGGGAACCCGGGGGCAATCCGGAGGTCCCCCACGCCCCCAGCCGCTGGTACGATGAATCGAGGCGACCCATCTGGATCTTGGAGAACGCGGGAGTAAGCGACGCCGAAAGGGGTGCGGCGTGAGCGAGGGGGGACGAACGGGGGGCGTGTGTAGCGTGCGAGAATCCTGCGCCGTGCCCAGGGGGTGCGACCGATGGGTTCGCAGGAACCGGGGGTGGGGCGACGGCTCCCAAGGGGCCACGGGCGGCGCCCGCGAAGGCGGGGAGCATGAATCCGACCGTCGCGAGGGCGACGACGGCGACCACGACGGCGGACGACCGTCCGAACCGGGTGCGCGCCGCGCTCAACGCCGGCTGATGGGCCTCACGGGCGATGCTTGTCTGCATTCCAACCGACCGTCCTGGGAGGACGGTTCGGGAACGGGGATTCGGACTTAAGGGTTAGTTTGCGAACGAAACCAGTTCCGCCCCACGAAGGAGTTTCGGCGGGCGTCGAACCCCGCCTCCTGAACCGGCGGGGAATGTGGCGGCTCCCGGACCGAATCAGGAAGCCTTGGCAGGCGCGCGCCGGGAGAAGGAAAGCGACCGCCCCGAGAGGGGGGGGTCGAAGGAAGGGGTTCGGCGACGGAGCGGACGACGCCGTCCTAAGTGCTGCTCATGCCCGGGGCACCCTTGAGGGCCCGGACTTTGTAGTACTCGGGGTCGACGATGACTTCCCCGTTGACGCCCATCGTCTCGATCGTCTTGAGCTGGAGGCCGCTCTGCGCCTTCGCCTTCTGCCAATCGGGGATCGGGATCGAGAACTTCTTCTCGACCTCCGTCCGGTAGATGGGGCCCGAATTGTACGAGCAGAACGGGATGATCCGCCCGTCGGGCACGGAGTAGTGGATATCGCAGCGCATCAGGCGCTGGATATCGTAGTCGTAGGCGTCCTGGAAGTGCATGTTCCCGATGTAGAGCGTGCGCCAGGTAAACTTCGCGAGGGCTTCCTTGTTCCCCTCGGTGAAGATCGCCGCGATGACCTTGACGCAGTTCTTCTCGCTCAAGCCTTCCGGAGCGCGGCTGAAGTCGAAGTACTTCGAGACATCGTGGAGCAACCGCGCCCCCGCGACCGCCGTCCGCACGCGCGCGAACCGGGCGTCCCGGTACTTCTCGATCATCGCTTCGACGTTCTCGAAGAAGCCGTCGACGTCCATGAACCGCGGGAGGGGGGTCATGGTCTGACCGTCCTTCGAGACGAAGGCGAAGGTGGCGCAGCCGCAACCCGGGTGGGTCGTGAGCGTCATCTTCTCCTCGCCGTGGATGATCGAGACGAGCTCCGAGATCGGGGCGACCGACGGCACGGGGAAGAAGTCCGACTTCTCGAACGGTCCCTCCGTGCAGAGGATGCGCACCAGGTCCGACTGGGTGAACCGCATCTGGAACCGGTCCTTGTCGGGGATACGGGCCGTGAGCGCGACCGGCTGGAAGTTGACGCCCCGGACGACGTCCAGGTTGTCGATCGCGAACTTCACCGTCGGCCAGATCTCCTTCTCGTTGAACCCGCCGACCAGGGTCGGGACGAGGACGACGCTGAGCGGTTTGTCGGGCTTACCCTGGGCGAGCTCGGCGGCGCTCGTGTGCGTCTCGCGGGCGGCCTGGATGGCGCGCTGCTTGACCTTGAGGAGCGGGACCCCCCGCACCTTGCGGTAGATCTCGTCGTCGAGGCCGTCGAACTGGAGGTAGAGCGTATGGAGGCCCGCATCCCGGCTCTGCTGGGCGAAGCCGGGTTCGTTGGCCATCCGGATACCGTTCGTGGCGACCTGGACCTGCTTGAACCCCAAGTCGCGGGCCATGCTGACCGCGTCCAGGAACAGCGGGCTCAGCGTGGGCTCCCCGCCCGAGAACTGGACGGCGACCGCGCCGACCGGTTTCTGCTCCCGGAGCGTCTTCAGCATGAAGTGGATCTGCTCGCGGGTCGGCTCGTACACGTAGCCGGCGGCGTTGGCGTTCGCGAAGCAGACCGGGCACTTGAGATTGCACCGGTTGGTCAGGTCCATCAAGGCGAGACCGGTGTGCGACTTGTGGTGGCTGCACATCCCGCAGGTCGTCGGGCAGCCTTTGAACTTCTCGAAGTACGGGTTCTCGTAGCCGACCCCGTCGTGGGCGTAGACCTCCATCCGGAGGTAGAAATCGACGTCGTTCGAGATGATGTCCCAGAAGTAGCCGTGCACGCGGCACGTCTTCTCCATGATCACGCGGCCTTCCTTCTCGCGGACGACCGCGGGGATGACCTTGATACACTCGGGGCAGACGCTGGCGGTCTTCCGGGGAAGGCCGCGCGGCGCTTGGAATTCCTTCATGACCCTTGCCGGCATGGTCTTATTCTACCTGTTCGGGCACCTGCTTGCGCGGGACCCGTTGTCGGACCACCATCGCCATGTTACTTAACCCATCTGTCGCTTGTCGGACTACAGTAGAGCGGTCCCGTGACGTGGGTTGGCATGGCTTTGAGAGCTACAACTCCACCAAATCCGAGTCCGCATAGCCACGTATCCTTATCCTCTGGCACGATTCCGGGCCGGTCGATCGCGATGGCAGCCAAAAAGTCCCGTTCAAGTCCCCCCAAACCGAAGAAGCGACGAGCGGCCCGGCCCGCCACGCCCCCGACGCCCAAGTTCGTAGGTCGGGCGGCGTCGCCCGTGTTTGACAAGTACATCACCAAAGGCCCCAACGAGCCGGTTCGGCTCCCAGGGTCACTCCCCGCCGCCCCGCCGGCTCCGGCGGCTCCGCCCCGCCCGTCTCTCGCGACCACGCATCCCGCGCCCTCCTCCCCCGCTGCCGCCGCTACACCGGCCGTCGGGCTTCCGGTGGTCGGCGACCCCGCCAAGGGCCTGATCGCTCTCGAGCCACCGTTCGACCTCGACGAGTTCGCGGGACTGCTCGGTCAGACGACCATCCGCGTCAAAGTGCCGAAGGAGGATCTCTCGGAGGCCCTCCGTCGGGTCACCGACTTCATGGGCTTCGGGATCTACGTCTACGCGTTCTCCGTCCGCCCGGCCCCCGAAGACCAGCTGCGGAAGTTCGTGCTCGAGCTGACTCGGGTCGACTTCTCGGCGGCCCGCGGTGACTGGCAGCCGTTCCAGGAACGGGGCCGCTCGACGAGCCCCTTCGGGCCCGACGCGAAGGGGTGACGGTCCCCCGTAGGGGGCCTGCCGGGGCGCTCCTCTAAGTAAGGTCCTCGGGTAGACGTACAGAAGGAAGATCGATGTCGAACAACGAAGGTTCGGAAGAGTCCACATCGTTGCTGAAAGCCGTCCGGGAGGAGCTCGCTCAGCTCCGCGCCGAGCAACGGGAGCTGGCGCGATCGGTCGACCAGCTGACCCAGACGTTCCGGGCCCTGGCGACGCACTTGGGGATCGCCGCCGAACCGTACGTCAAGCCGTCCCGCGACCCCAAGAGCAAGGAGATCCCCGGGTTCGCGTAGCGCGGCGCCCCGCGCGGCCCCGACGCCTTCGGGCCGAACCATTATCGTTCCCCCGCGGCGTGGGCCCGCCCGCGCGGTAGGGGGAGCGACGACGATCGAGTACGAGGTCGGCTTCGAACGGACCGAAGAGCATCGGCTCAAGGTTCGGATCAGCGCCCCGACATTCGGTGCGCCGGCCGTTGACTTCGTCCTCCCCTCGTGGGTCCCGGGCAGTTACTGGATCCAGGAGTACGTCCGGAACGTCCGCAGTTTCCGAGCCTCGGCGGAGCCCGGCGGAACCCCGCTCGCGGTTGAGCGGGCGGACAAGGCTCGCTGGCGCGTCCCGACCCCCGGACTCGAACGCGTGTACGTCGACCTCGAGGTCTACGGGCGGGCGATGATCACCGAAGGGCTCGACATCTCTTCCGAGCACCTGTTCCTCAACGCGGGCGTCTGCCTACCGTACGTCGACGGTCGAAAGGACGAACCGTGCGAGCTGGTCCTGCACCTTCCGCCCTCCTGGCGCGTCTACACCGAGCTCGCGGAGGTCGCCCGCCACCCGCCCCGCTTCCGGGCCCGCGACTACGACGAGCTGGTCGATTCCCCCGTCGACTGCGGGACCCCGCTCGAGCTCACGGTGAGCGCGGCCGGCATCCCGCACCGGATCGTGCTCTGCGGCCACGGCGGCAACTTCGAACCGCACCGCCTGGAAGAGCAGGTGCACAAGATCGCCGAGGCCACGATCCGTCTCTTCGGGGAGTGCCCGGTTCCCCGGTACACGCTCTTCTACCACCTCAACGACGTCACCGATGGCGCGCTCGAGCACCGCGCGTCGTTCTCCGCGGTGATCCCCCGGACGACGTTCAAGCCCGCGAAGGCGAACGAGTACTTCCTCCGGGTGACCAGCCACGAGTACTTTCACCTGTACAACGTGAAGCGGATCCGGCCGAAGGCGTTCCTCAGCTTCGACTACACGCGCGAACTCCCGACCCGGCTCCTCTGGGCGATGGAGGGGACGACCAGCTACTACGGGGACCTCCTCCTTCGGCGGGCCGGCCTCGCCACCCCCGAGCGGTACCTCGCGTGGCTCGGCGAGGACCTCGCGAGCCATCTGAAGACCCCGGGCCGTAATGTCAAAAGCCTCGAAACCGAGTCGCTCCTGAGCTGGGTCGACTACTACCGGCCGTACGAGGAGACCGTCAACCAGAGCGGCTCGTACTACCGGAAGGGCGAGCTCGTCTCCTGGGCCCTCGATATGGAGCTGCGGCAGTCGACAGAGAACCGCGCCTCGCTCGACACGGTCTGGCGGCGCCTTTGGACCGACTTCGGCCGCCCGGGAAGGGGGCTGGAAGAGGACGAACTCCCGAGGGTCGTCCGCGCCGCCACGGGCGTCGACGTCGACGGCTTCTTCGCGCGCCACATCGCCGGGACCGACGAGGTCGATTTCGTCCGGGCGGCCCGCTTCGCGGGCCTCGAGCTCGCGCCGAAGGCGCCGACCTTGGAACCCGGAGAGACTGAATCGGGCTACCTCGGCATCGAGTTCCGCGAGAAGGCGGGGCTGGCGCGGGTCACGACGGTGCGCGACGGATCTCCGGGACGACGGGCGGGCATCGACCCGGGCGACGAGATCATCGCGCTGGACGGCGTCAAGGTCCTCTGGAACGGCTTCGCGGACGCCTGGAAGCGGTTTCCCCCCGGCTCCCCGGTCGCCATCACCGTCTTCCGCCGGGGCTGGCTCACGACGTTGAACGCCACGACCGGGAAGCCGGCGGCGGACAGCTACCAGTTCACCCCGGTGGAGCGGCCCACCGAGCTCGAGAAGGGCATCTACACGTCGTGGCTCGAGGCACCGTGGACGCCGCGGAAAGCCGACGCGTCGCCGGCAACCGCCGTCACCGGCGTGCCCCCGGGGCCGGCACCGCCTTGAGTCCGTAGCGCCACGTGCCTTCCATCGGGTACAACCGCCGGAGCTCGAGGTCGACCCGGTCGCCGATCGTCAACGACCCTGCCACGGCATCGGTGACTTGGGCCGTCACACGGACGCCCGGGGCCACGTCCACGACCACAACGGAGTACGCGCCCCGCCGATCGACCAATGGGTCGAACTCGGTCGGCTGCGCTCCCGGCGCGATCGTCGTGACGGCCGCGACCTCGAGCCCGTGGCGGGGGAGGGCCGCCCGCGTGAGCCGATCGTCGCGGCCGCAGGTTCGGCACCGATGTCGCGGCGGGAACGTCACGCTCGCGCACTCCCCGCATCGTTCGGCGCTGAGCCTCCAGCGCGCGGCGAGGTTGTCCAGGTAGGTGGCCCGGGGAACGTAGGCGCCTTCGGAGACCGCGTCGAGGCGGGGTCGTCCCAACGAAGTACCTTCGGCCAGGGGTAGAAGGGCCATCGACTCGATGTCGGGGATCCTCCCCGCTCGGGCGCCGCCGCCCGTTCGGCGAAGTTCCACGAGCGACACGTCCGACGCTTCGACCGAGCCCACGACGCCCCGCGTACCGTCCGTCCAACGATCGTGCGCCCGGTGGATCAGGGTGAGGAGGCCCGTCGCGGGCGCTCGCCCAAGATCCGACGCGGGGGCGGTGGCGTCCCACCCGCTCCGGGGTGCATGCTCGGCCCAGAGGTCGGTCCATCCCGTCGGCGTCTCGTCCGGGAAGAGGACCCAGAACGCGGGGAGTCGGTCCGACTCCGGCCCCAGGAGCGGTCTCGCTCGTTCCAACACCTCGGCGGGGACCAGTTCGTCCCCCTCCGGGGCCGCGACGTGGAGGTGTTCGCCGACCTCGAGGCCCGGCGCCGCCTCGATGCGGAGCCCTACCGTGGCGGTTCCTCGATCCTCGTCGTCGGTCGCCGGGGTGTCGACCGCGACGACCAGGTCGATCGACCCGCTCGGCGCGGGCGCGGCCGCGGCATCGAGGGCCGCGACCGCCCCCACGGCGGTAGCCGGATACCGACGGAGCTCCGGCGTTACGGCACCGGTCGCGGAGGCGAACATCGATTCGTCGAGCTCCGGGTCGGCGGAGAGCAGGTGGATCCGCCGCGGGCCCTGCCCCTCGTCCCCCGCCGTGGGATCGAGCACTTCCAGCGCTCCGACGGCGAGGGTGAACACGTCCTCGTCCGGGCCGGCGACCCGCCAACGACCGTTCGTGTAGCGCGGTCGACGGAGCACGGAGCGGGTGATGGCGCGGGCCTCGTTCATGGCACGCTGAAGAGGGTCACCGTCGCGCTCGCACCCGAGCCGCCGACGTTGTGGGCGAGCGCGCGCTCGGCATGCGGCACTTGCCGCGCCCCGGCGTTTCCGCGGAGCTGGACAAAGGCCTCGTACGCTTGACTTGCACCGGTGGCACCGATCGGGTGACCCTTCGCCTTGAGCCCCCCATCCGGGTTCACCGGCAACCGACCGCCGAGGCGGGTCGCCCCTTCCATCGTGAGCCGTCCGGCGTCGCCCGGCGGGGCGAACCCCAGGTCCTCGATCGCCAGGAGCTCGGCGATCGTGAAGCAGTCGTGGACCTCGAGGAAACTGACCTCCGGTCGGCCGAAGCCCGCCCGGTCGAATGCCTCCTTCGCGGCGGTCCGTGTGGCGCGCAGGCTGGTCAGCGATGCGCGTTCCTGCAGCGCGAGCGTGTCGGACCCGGCGCCGAGCCCGGCGATCACGACGGGGGAATCCGTGTATCGTCGGGCCGCCTCCTCGTTGACCAGGAGGAGCGCGGCCGCCCCGTCGCTCACCGGGCAGCAGTCGAGCAACCCGAGGGGGGCGGCGACGCGGGGTGCGGATAGCACCCGCTCGCGGGTGACCGGTTTCTGAAACTGGGCGTTCGGGTTCAGGGCTCCGTGGGCGTGGTTCTTGACGGCCACCTCGGCCAGCGCCTCGGGCGGAACCCGGTAGTCGTGAAGGTAGCGGGCTGCCATGAGGCCGTAGACGCCGGCGAAGGTGAGGCCGCTCAGCCGCTCCCATTCGGTGTCGCCGGAAACGCCGAGCCAGTACCGTCGCCGGGACGAGGTCGTGTCGTTCATCTTCTCGAGGCCGACCACGAGGACGGCGTCGCGCTCGCCGCTCATGATCGCCAGGGCGGCCTGGCGGAGGGCGTAGCCCGAGGAGGAGCACGCGTTCTCGACGCGGGACACGGCCGCCCCGGGGATGCCGGCCTCCTCGGCGACGACCGCGGAAGCGTTGCCGAGCTGCCAACCCGAAAAACCGAGCGTCCCCAGGTACGCCTCCTGGACGGCGGAGCGTTCCAGGCCCCGGTCGACGCTCGCGAAGGCGGCGTCGACGGCCCGACGGATCAGTTGGCGCGGGGTATCCGGTAGGACGCCGAACGGCGTGTGTCCGGCCCCGACGATCGCCGCCCGACGCCGCCCCACTTTCTCGCGTCCCCCAACGTCTTATCGGCCGAACCGTTGCGCGCTATAAGGCCGGGGAAGGACGCTGTCGGAGGATCCGCCGTACGTGATCGCCGTGACCGGGGCGAGCGGGGCGGCGCTCGCGCAGCGGGTCCTGGAGGCTCTGCGCGCGGCGCGGGCTCCGGTCGCGCTCGTCGTGACGGCGGGCGGCGAAGCGGTCGTCCGCGAGGAGCTCGGGATCGAGGCGGCGAAGCTCGGCGAGCTCGCCCGGGACGTCTACACCGACCGCGCGCTCGACGCGCCGATCGCGAGCGGCTCCCGCCCGACGCGCGGGATGGCGATCGTCCCCTGTTCGGGCACCACCGTCGCGAAGGTCGCTTCGGGATTCGCGGACTCCTTGGTGACCCGGGTGGCGCAGGTCCACCTCAAGGAACGGCGCAAGCTCATCGTGGTCCCCCGGGAGACGCCCATGTCGACGATCCTCCTTCGGCAGCTCGCGGAGTTGAGCGCGCACGGGGTGGTCGTTCTGCCCCCGGTGCCCGCGTTCTACCTGAAGCCGGCCAGCGTGGACAGCGTCCTCGACTATCTCGCGGGCAAGGTGCTCGACCACCTCGGCGTCGCGCACGCGCTCTACGCGGGCTGGAAGGCGGAGGCGTTGTGAGGCCCCGCGAACGACTGGCCGCGGCGTTCCCGATGCCGTTCGTCGGGGTGGCGGTGCTGCTGCTGCTCCTGATCCTGGTGACGCCGAACCTCCTCTCCGCCGGACCTCCGACCGCGGGGAGCCTGAGCGCGACCGCCGATTTCGTCGTCGACCGGGTACCAAACTCCAATCTGACCCACGTGTACATCTACGGCCTGAGCTCCGTGCGGTACACCGTGATCCACCTGCGGATCGCCTCGAACGTCACGTGGCCGGCCCCCTCGAGCCCGGTCGGGTTCAACTGGAGCCGCAGCGTCCTCGCGACGAACGCCCTCGTCCTCGCCTACGCGACGCCCGCGAACCCGGTCGCGTTCAACGTGACGGCGGTCTACACGGACGCCGCGGGCGCCTCGGTCGCCTACACGGGGGCCTTCGAACTCGACTTCCTGCCGCCGACCCTCTACGTGATCGGATTGACCCCGGGTCTCCCGAGGACGACCACGGAGACGATCACGGCGACCTCCGAGCCGCTCAACTTCCTCCTCGTCTCCGGGCCGGTCGGAGCGACCTGATGCGGCCGAGGCGGGCGGCGATGTTCTGGATCGGCGTCATCGCCCTGCTCTTGCTGGTCGAATTCGCCGAGCTCACCCACCTGTTCACCGTGCCCGTGCAGCTCGCCTTCGCCAACTTCGTCTCGTTCATCGTCGCGCTCGTCTTCACGACGATCCTCGCGCTCGTGGGCGCGGTGTTCATCGGCATGTACATCTCGCTCCGGCTCCGGTCGCCGACCGGCTTCACCCCGTTCGAGGAGGAGATGCTGAAGATGCGCGCCGAGGTCCAGGCGCTGCGCCGGGACGTCGAGGGCGTGCGGCAGAACTTGAGGGGGACGGGGCCCCCGGCTCCGACGGCGCCCGACCCGGGGAGCGAACCCCCATGAAGATCCCGGTGATCGACAACGGTGGTCAGTGGACCCACCGGGAGTACCGCGTGCTGCGCGACCTGGGGGTCGAGAGCTCGATCGTTCCCAATACCGACCCGCTCCCGGCGGACGCGGACGGGGTCGTGCTCTCCGGAGGCGCGCTGAGTCTGGAAGGCAAGGTGGCGGAGCTCGGCCGGGTCGGGGCGTGGATCGACACGACGACAATCCCCGTCCTCGGC